>NZ_LLXS01000009.1:0-102867 GCF_001431585.1 Stenotrophomonas pictorum JCM 9942
CCCCCATTCGCCCCCCAGTCCCAGCCCCTGGCCGAAACGGCACAGCGCCAGCAGCAACGGCGCAATCAGGCCGATGCGCTCATAGGTGGGCAGCAGGCCGATGGCCACGGTCGACAGCCCCATCGTCAGCAGCGCCGCCACCAAGGTGGCTTTGCGGCCGATGCGGTCGCCATAGTGGCCGAACACCGCCGAGCCGACCGGGCGCGCGATGAAGGCCACCGCAAAGGTCGCCAGTGATTGCAGCAGCGCCGCCTGGGGGCTGCTTTCCGGGAAGAACAGTTGCGGAAACACCAGCACCGCGGCGGTGGCGTAGATGTAGAAATCGAAAAATTCGATGGTGGTGCCGACCAGGCTGGCCGCCAGCACCCGGCGCGGAGAATTGGCGGCAGGTGCGGCCAGCAAAGAAGACGTCATCGGAGGATCACCGGAAATTTCCGCAGGATTCTGCCACGGCCGCCGCGGCCGGCAAGCAACGGTTGCAAGCGCCACCGATGTCCGGTGCTATTCGCGCTTGAGCAATGCCTTCAGGTTGGCGAACGGGTTGGCGGTGGCCGCCGCGGTGCGTTCTTCGGTCTGGTTGGCCGCCACGCCGGTGTAATCGGCATAGCGCGAATGCTCATTGTCATGGCAGTACACGCACAGCAGCTCCCAGTTGCTGCCGTCGGGCGGATTGAAATCGTGATCGTGGTTGCGGTGATGCACCGTCAGTTCGGTCAGGTTGGCGCGGGTGAATTCGCGGGCGCAGCGGCCGCAGACCCAGGGGTACATCTTCAATGCACGTTCGCGGTAGCCCTTCTCGCGCTGTTCGGCATCGCGCCGGGCCTGCGCCACGATGCGATCCAGCGCGGCATGATCAGGACCTGAAGACTTGGAGGACATGGGAATTGCCGGAAGTAGGACAGATGGACGCGACTGTAGCGCCGGCGCGCAGCCGCCACCAGCGCAAATGCGCCGCGTAGCGGTCAGCTGCGCAGATTGATCCAGGTCGCCTTCATTTCGGTGTACTTGTCGAAGGCATGTAGCGATTTGTCACGACCGTTGCCGGACTGCTTGTAGCCGCCGAACGGCGCGGTCATGTCGCCGCCATCCCAGCAGTTGACCCACACGCTGCCCGCCCGCAGGCCGCGGGCGACGCGGTGGGCACGCGAGATGTCCCGCGTCCACACGCCGGCCGCCAGGCCATAGTCGCTGTCGTTGGCCAATTGCAGCGCCTGCGGCTCGCCATCGAAAGCGATGACCGACAACACCGGGCCGAAGATTTCCTCGCGGGCGATCCGGCTGGAGGGCGCCACCTCGTCGAACACGGTTGGTTCGATGTAACAACCGCCGGCCACCACCTGGGCACGTTTGCCGCCCAGCAGCAGACGCCCGCCCTCGGCGATGCCCTCTTCCACATGGCCCAGCACCCGCGCGGTCTGCGCCTCGTCCACCATCGCGCCCATCGCCGCATCCGGCTCGAACGGATGCCTGGGCTGCATTTTCCGGCCATGTTCGACCACCCGGGCAACGAACTCATCCTTGATCGGGCGCTCCACCAGCAGCCGTGAGGCGGCGGTACAAACCTCGCCCTGGTTGTAGAAGATGCCGCGGGCCGCCGCCTCGGCCGCCTTGTCCAGATCATGGGCATCGGCAAACACGATGTTCGGACTCTTGCCGCCGCACTCCATGTAGGCGCGTTTCATGTTCGACAGCCCCGCACACTGCAGCAGGCGCTTGCCCACCGCGGCGGAACCGGTGAACACCAGTCCGTCCACGTCCATATGCAGGGCCAGCGGTTCGCCGGCGCCCTTGCCACTGCCCGGCACCACATTGAACACGCCCTCGGGAAGGCCCGCTTCGGCCACCAGTTCGGCAAAGCGCAGCGCGCTCAGTGGCGATTTCTCCGAAGGCTTGAGCACCACCGAGTTGCCGGCCGCCAACGCCGGGGCGATCTTCCACGCCGCCATCAGCAGCGGGAAATTCCACGGCACGATCGCGCCGATCACCCCCAGTGGCTCGCGGGTGATCAGGCCCAGCTCGTCAGTGCCGGTCGGCGCAATCTCGCCATAGAGCTTGTCCACCGCCTCGGCGGTCCACTGCAGGCAGCGGATCACTCCGCCGATATCGACCCGGCGCGCCTCGGCCACCGGCTTGCCCATGTCCAGGGCTTCCAGCAACGCCAGCTCATCGGCGTGCTGCTCGACCAGCGCCGCCAGCCGCAGCAACCCCTGCTTGCGCTTGACCGGCTTGAGTCCGGACCAGTGCCCGGCAGTGAAACTGCGCCGCGCCGCGGCCACCGCACGGTCGATATCCACCTGCCCGCCATCGGCCACCTGCCCCAGCACCCGGCCGTCGATCGGGCTGATGCAGGTGAACGTGGCCCCGGAGGCCGCATCCACATAGCGGCCATCGATGAACGCGCGCGTGCGCAAGGCCAGGCCATCGGCCAGCATTTGCCACTGTTCACGCAGGTGCGGAATGGTCATGACGGTTTCCGGACGTACAGGACGCGGCACAGCGCCGCACGCCTGCATGTTACGCCGGCGCCCGTGCACACCCGGCATGAATCGCGCGTGGCCTGAACCGGACCGGATTGGCCGCCCGCGCGCCGCGATCACTACAATGCCGCCCCCAATGTTTTACCGGCAGTGCACATGGACATCATCGTCAACGAAGAACTCAAGGCCTATATCGACCCGCTCACGCAGGACGAGCACGACGCGCTGGAGCGCAGCCTGCTGGCCGAGGGCTGTCGCGACGCGCTGGTGCTGTGGGGCAACGTGCTGATCGACGGCCACAACCGCTACGGCATCTGCACCCGCCACAACATCCCGTTCAACACGGTGCAGAACACCCGATTCAAGTCGATGGACGACGTGCATCTGTGGATGATCGAGCAGCACCTGGGCCGGCGCAGCGTGTCGGACTACCAGCGCGGTGTGCTGGCGCTGCGCAAGCGCGACATCATCGAAGCCCGACGCCGCGCCGAACAGGAACAGCTGCGCCGCGAGAGTGAAGGCGAAGCCACGGCCAGCGCGACCAACGAGAGCGATACCGATACCCCTCCGTGGGAACCGGCGCCGAAGCTGTCCAAGGCCGATCTTGCTCGCGAAGCCAAGCTCAGCCCCAGCCAGGTGACGATGATCGAGAAGATCCACGATCACGCCACACCGGAAGTGATCGAAGCCATGCGCGTGGGTGCGATCTCGCTCAGTGCCGCTGCCACCGTGGCCAGCCTGCCGGCCGAGGAACAGCGCGCGGCGGCCAAGGGCGGCAAGGAAGAGCTGAAGCAGGCGGTCAAGCGCGTGCGCGAAGCCAAGCGCAAACCCAAGGCCGCGCGCGACGAGGACAACGCCCCGTCGCCGGGCGTCGCCGAGGCTGATGGCCAAGATGACACCTTCGACAGCGCGGAAGTGCAGGCGCTGCGTCAGCGGGTGGCCTCGCTGACCGCCGAGAACCAGGCGCTGCGCATGGAGCTGGACGCACTGCGCGCCCGCGTTGCAGCCCAGCGTAGCGATGCAGCGGCCGAAGACGCCGACGCTTGATCACCCCGCCCGCGCGCCCTACGCTGCGGCCACGCCCTGCAAGGAGCTCGCGATGGCATCGGCTTCCCCTGAACTTGAATCGTTCGTCCGCGACGCCCTGATCCGCGGGCATACCCGCCAGCAGGTCAGCCAGGCGCTGCTGGCGGCCGGCTGGAGCAGCGAACAGGCCCGTGGCGCACTGGACAGCTGGGCCGAGGTGGACATTCCCCTGCCGGTGCCGCGCCCCCGTGCCTCACTGTCGGCACGGGAGGCTTTCGTCTATCTGTTGCTGTTCAGCACGCTGTATTTCTTCGCATGGAACCTGGGCAGCCTGCTGTTCAAGCTGATCGAACACGCCCTGCCCGACCCGGCCGATGCCCAGTGGCAAGTGCTGCGACTGGGCCCGGCGATCCGCTGGTCGGTCTCAGCGCTGGTAATCAGCTTCCCGGTATTTGCCTTTCTGTCGCAGCGGATCAGCCGCGACGTGACCCGGCATCCGATCAAGCGGCTGTCACCGGTCCGCTGCTGGCTGACCTACCTGACCCTGTTTATCGCCGCCACCGTGCTGATCGGCGACCTCACCACGCTGGTCTACAACGTGCTGGGCGGCGAGCTGAGCCTGCGCTTCGGCCTGAAGGTGCTGGTGGTCGGCGTGCTGGCCGGTACCGTGTTCGGCTGGTACCTGTGGGACCTGCGCCGCGAGGAGGCCACACCATGAGCCATGGCAACTGGGGCAGCCGCCTGCTGTGGGCCGCCGGCATCGTCACCGCGCTGGCCGTGGCCGCCGGCGTGTGGATCATCGACTCCCCCGCGCAACAGCGCCTGCAACGCCTCGATGACAGTCGCGTACAGGATCTGCGCAATCTCGACAGCGCCATCCGCAGCTACCGGCAAAGCCACGACCAGCTGCCATCGGATCTGGCAGCGCTTGCCGCACAGCCGGGTATGGCGCTGAACCTGTCCGACCCGCAGGGCGGGCCGGACTACCGCTACCGCCGCCTGGATGAGAGCCACTTCGAACTGTGCGCCCGCTTCGCCACCGCCAGCAATGTCGGCCTGCGCCGTGGCACCGCCTTCAACGCATGGAACCACCCGTCCGGTGAGCACTGCTACCGGCGTTCGCTCCAAGATGAGGACTGAGCGGCGGTGAACACGCCGTGCGATCCGCGCCGTGCGCAGCTACGGCGCCTGAAGGCCTATGCGCTGGCGATGCTGCTGGCGATGCTGGCCGGCTTCATCGTCAGTCATCTCAATGACGAGCGTGGCATCTGGGCGTGGGTCGGGGCGTTCTGCGAAGCG
Organism: Stenotrophomonas pictorum JCM 9942; assembly: GCF_001431585.1. Taxonomy (NCBI): domain Bacteria; kingdom Pseudomonadati; phylum Pseudomonadota; class Gammaproteobacteria; order Lysobacterales; family Lysobacteraceae; genus Stenotrophomonas; species Stenotrophomonas pictorum. Next base: position 4,803 of record NZ_LLXS01000009.1, read on the forward strand.
GCCACGGTCGGCGCACTGGCCGACTGGTTCGCGGTGGTGGCGCTGTTCCGGCGGCCGTTGAACCTGCCGATCCCGCACACGGCGATCATCCCCCGCAACAAGGAGCGCATCGCCGACAGCCTGGCGGTATTCGTGCGCGACCATTTCCTCGAGCCGCAGGCCCTGCTGGCCAAGCTGAAAGTATTCGATCCTGCCACCCGTCTGGGCGAGTGGCTGTCGCAACCGGCGCAGGCCAGGATGCTGGCCGGGATGGCGCGCGGCTGGGCGGTACAGGCGCTGGATCTGCTGGACGAGGCCGCCGTGCGTCGCTCCATCCAGGGCTTTGTGGTCCAGCAGTTGCGGCAGTGGAACGCGGCGGCCACGGCCGGCGATCTGCTGGGCCTGCTCACCGCCGACAACCGCCACCAGCGCGTGCTCGACGAAGGCCTCACCCGCATCGGCACCTGGCTGGACACCGACAGCGTGCGCCAGCAGGCCTCGGCGCTGATCGTGCGTTACATCCGCAAGGAGTGGCCCAAGTTGGCCAGCACCGTGGACTGGGTCAAACCGGTCGACGAGATCGGCGACTCGCTGGCCGACCGCCTGGCCTGCGCGGCGCTGGAAGAACTGCAGGCGGTGCTGTCGCAGCCGGAGCATCCGCTGCGGCAGGACTATGCGCGCTGGCTGGGCGATTACATGCGCCGGCTGCGCGAAGATCCCGCGCTGGCCAACAGGGTCGACGCGCTCAAGCAGCAGATGCTCGACCACCCGGCGCTGCAGGACTATGTGCAGGGTCTGTGGCAGCGCGTGCACGGCTTCCTGCGCGAGGATCTGGCGCGCGAGGATTCGGCGCTGGCCGGCCATCTGGAGCGCAGCCTCGGCCAGCTCGGCGCCGCCATCAGTCGCGATCCGGCGCTGCGCGATGCGCTCAACCAGCACATGCTGGCCGGCGCCGGGAAACTCACCAACCGCCTGCGTGCCGGCGTCACCACCCATATCGCCCAGACAGTGAAAGGCTGGGATGAGGAAAAACTGGTCGAACAGCTGGAACTGAGCGTCGGACGCGACCTGCAGTACATCCGCTTCAACGGCACCCTGGTCGGCGGCCTGATCGGCCTGCTGCTGCATGCCTTGACCGGCTGGCTGCGTTTCTGAGACCGGCTGCTGCGGCATCTGCCGGCATGCAGTAAGCTCCGCCCACTCCGGGGGGATCGATGAAACGTAAACTGCTGGCATTGTCCATCTGCGCACTGGCTGGCGACGCCTGCGCACAACGTGTCTACAAGTGCCTCAAGGGCAGCGAAACCATCTACCAGTCACTGCCCTGCCCGATCGAGCAGGACACCGGCGTCAGCCGCAAGGTGGTGGGCGATCCGCGCCTGACGTACGAGGAACGCTACCGCAACGAGGAAATGCTGCGCCGCGCCCGGGCGCGCATGCAGGCCGACGCCGGCCGTGGCCAGCCGGCCAGTGTGCGCGGCACCGTCATCGATGCGGCGGCCGATCCGGAACGCTGCGAGAACGCCAAGTGGCGCCACGAGCTGGCCAAGACCTTTGGCCGCGCCGACGCCGACGCGCTTGGAAAATCCATCGAAGAAGCCTGCCGGCGCTGATCGCCGCGCCGGCGTCTGGGGTGGATGGCAGCGGTTGCCGGACGGGCGGCCGCTCAGGCGCCGTGACGTCGCAGCTCCCACGCCCGGTGGATGCGCGCGTTGCGTTCGAAGTCCAACCCGATGGTCTGGGATGAAATCTCCGTACACGCGGCAAATTCCCTGATCGCGTCCTCATCGAGCTTGAAGCGACGGAAGTTGTTGGAGAAATACAGCACGCCATCCGGGCTCAGACGCGCCACCGCCGCACGCAGCAGGCGCACATGCTCGCGCTGCACGTCGAAGTCCTCGGCGCGGGCGGAATTGGAGAAGGTCGGCGGATCGCAGAAGATCACATCGAAGCGGTGCCGCTCGGCTTCCAGCCAAGCCAAGGCGTCGGCCTGGATCAACTGGTGCTGGCTGCCGCCCTTGCCGTTCAAGGCCAGGTTGTCGGCACACCACTGCAGGTAGGTTCCGGACAGGTCAACACTGGTGGTCGTAGCCGCACCGGCCACCGCCGCCTGCACCGTGGCTGCGCCGGTGTAGCAGAACAGGTTGAGGAAGCGTTTGTTGGTGGCTTCCTGGGCCATGTGCCAGCGCAGCGGGCGATGGTCCAGGAACAGGCCGGTGTCCAGATAGTCGAACAGGTTCACCCGCAACAGCGCATCGTTCTCACGCACCAGCACGAACTCGCCGCGCTGCTCGAAACGGCCGTACTTGCTGCCGCCCTTGCCACGCTCGCGCGACTTCAGTGCGACCTGGTCGGCCGGCACCTGGAACACCTCGCGCGCGGCCGACAGCAGCTCGTTGCGACGGCGGCGCACGTCGACATCGGGAATCTCCGCCGGCGCGGCGTATTCCTGCACATGCAGAAACGTGCGGCGCTGGCCGCCATCTTCCTGATAGACGTCGATCGCCGCCGCGTACTCGGGCAGGTCCGCGTCATAGACGCGATAGCAGCTGATCTGCTCGCGGCTGAGCCAGTTCTTGAACTTTTTGACGTTCTTGCGCAGACGGTTGGCCACCATCTGCGCGCCCTCGCTCAGTTCGCGCGGCTGGCCGTCGCTCTCGCGCTTGGGCACCGCGATCGGATCGCAGACAATCAGCGCGCACTCGATCGCGCCGTTGAACAGCTGGTAGGTCTTGCGCGCGCGCAGGCCCGTGGCGAAAGCCAGATCGGTGCTGCCGCACAGCAGGCTCGCCCGCCACTGCGGCACCGCGCGCTTGAGCGCATCACCCAGCTGGCGGTACAGCGCGTTGTCCGCGGCCAGACGCTCGTCATACGGAGGATTGCAGACCACGCAGCCGGTCGCCTGCGGCGGCACCTGCAGATCGACCACATCACGCACACCGAACCAGATCGCCTCGGCGACCCCGGCCACTTCCGCGTTCTCCTTGGCTGCGCGGATCGCGTGCGGATCGTTGTCGCTGCCGTGGATGACCTGCTTCAGTGCCGCGCGCCCGATGCGCTCACGCTCACGCGCCTCGGCCATCAATTCCTTCCACTGCGCCTGATCGAACCCCCGCCAGCGGCTCGGCGGCAGGCTGCCGTGCCGTTGCAGGCCCGGCGCCACATCGGCGGCCATCAGTGCGCCTTCGATCAGCAAGGTGCCACTGCCGCACATCGGATCGAGCAGGCCGCCCCCTTCGGCGTGGATCTTCGGCCAGTTGGCGCGCAGCAGCACCGCCGCGGCCAGGTTCTCCTTCAGCGGCGCTTCGTTCTGCGCGTTGCGCCAGCCACGCCGGTGCATCGGACCGCCGCTCAGATCGATCGAGATCGTCGCCCGGCCCTTGCGCAGGGACAGGTTGATGCGCACGTCCGGGAATTCCGTATTCACCGAGGGGCGCTCCTGGCCCTGCCCGCGCAGACGGTCCACCACCGCATCCTTGATCCGCTGCGCGGCAAAGCGCGCATGGGTAATCGCGGTACCGGAGACGTGCGCGTCCACAGACAGAGTCAGATCCGAATGCAGGTGCTCCTCCCACGGCATCGCCACCACGCCCTGATAGAGCGAGCCCTCGTCCGGACATTCGAACTCGGCCAGCGGCCACAGCACACGGCTGGCCAGCCGTGACCAGAGGACCACGCGCTGCGCATCGCGCAATTGGCCTTCGGCATTGACGCCGGCGATGGTGGCGGTGGCGACGGGCAGGCCCAACGCCAGCAGTTCGTCGGCAAGGAGGTACTCCAGGCCCTTGGCGCAGGAAACAAAGAATTTCACGGGATCGGATCGACTGTCGGAAAAGGGAGGGACACCTGGCGGGCACGCCATCTGCGCACCCGGAAACCGGAATCCAAGGCCGCCATTGTAGGCAACTGTCGCCGCCGCCGCCCTCACGGGCCGTGGCGGCAGGCATCACAGCCCGCGCAGCAGGCTCTCGAAGGCCTGTGCCGAAGCCTGCACATGGCGGGCCAGACGGTGACCGTCATCGACCATCAGCAACCGCGCCGAACGCTGCTGCGCCCAGGCGATGACCTGTGCGGCCGGGATCAGCTCGTCATGCCAGGCGTGGACCACGCTGATCGGCACCTTGGCCGCGTCCAGGGCGGGCATCGGCCCCATCGTGGTGGGGGGAACCATCAGGAACAGCGCGCGCGTGGGTACCTGCAGCGAGGCGATCGCCGAGATATAGGCGCCCAGGCTGGAGCCGGCCAGCACCACCGGCCCGCGCGTGGCCGCGTCACCGGCCAGCTGGACCAGCCGTTGCAGGCGCGCGGGCACATCGCCGACACGGCTGATGTCCTGGCGGCCATCCAGATCGGTGTAGTCCGGGCGCTCGTGACTGAAGCCCAGACGTTCGGCCACCTCGGCCAGCGCGGTGACCTTGGTCGCGTCCGGGCCGCTCTCGAAACCGTGGGAAAGAATGCAGTGGCCGCGGCTCATGGCGCCCTGCCGGATACGGGGTAAGTCATGGTGCAAATGCTAGCATCCACCGATGTCCGCGCTCCCTGCTCCCGCCATTGTTTCCGCGCCACTGGCGTATGAGTCCGTCCTCGCGCGACGGGCGCTGTCCGACGTCGACCTGGTGGTGATCCACTGCACCGAGTTGCCCGATCTGGTGATGGCCCGCGAATACGGCGAGCGGGTACTGTATGAGAACGGCAGCGGCAACAGCGGCCACTTCTATATCGATCGCGACGGCAGCATCGTGCAATACGTGGCGCTGGAACGGGTGGCGCACCACGTGCGTGGCATGAACCCGCGCTCGGTCGGCATCGAGCTGGTCAATACCGGGCGGTACCCGCACTGGTTCGACTCGCGCCACCAGGCCATGGAGGAGCCGTATACCCCGGCACAGATCCAGGCCCTGATCGCACTGCTGCACTGGCTGTCCACGGCGCTGCCTTCGCTGCGCTGGATCGCCGGGCATGAGGAGCTGGATACCGCACAGGTGGAGGCCAGCGACGATGCCACGCTGACCGTGGCCCGCAAGCGCGATCCTGGCCCGCGGTTTCCCTGGCCGCAGGTGCTGCAGGCCGTCGCGCTGAAGCCTCTGCCCGCTCAGTCGCGCGCCTGATAGACCTTTTCGCCCGCGGTGACAGCCAGATCCAGCCGGTTTGCGGGCGGTGCCACCGGGCACACCACATGCGGGGTAAACGCGCAGGGCGGATTCTCGGCGCGATTGAAATCCAGCACCACGGTGCCATCGTGCGGGCTCGCCGCGGACAGATAGCGCGCGCCGCCATAGGTTTCACGGCCGCTGGTGCGGTCGGAGAACAGGAAGAACAGGCGCTTGTCGTCGGCTTCCTGCAATTGCAGCACCGGGCGCAGGCGATAGCTGCGGCCGTCGATTTCAAAACGGGCCTCGCCCGGCACCTGGGCCGGCAACGGCGTGCCGATGGAGGTCAGCAGCACCACATCCTCCGGCGTCTTGTACGGGTGCCAGCGCGCGCGCACGCGCCACTGCGGCGCCACGGGGAAGTGCTCTATTCCCCCGAAGTTGCGTCGATACGGCGAGCCGGGGTCGCGATAGCGCCAGCCCCAGACATTGCCGGTGCGCACCAGATAGAACTCCGTCTCTCCCAGGCGGATACGGCTGGCCGCAGCCCCGCCCACCACCGCCGGGATCAGTTTCGCGTGCTGCAGGGGCTTTCCGTCCAGCGTCGCCGTGCTGCCAGCGCCGGCCTGGATATGGGCCGTGTCATCACTGCCCAGCGTCAACGTTCCCAGTACGGAAAGCCCGGCCGGCAGCCGCACATCGCTGCCGGGCGCACTGCCGATGCGATAACGCCCCGGTCGCAGCCGCCCGGAACCGGCATAGCTGAGCCAGCCGTCGGGCGCGCGCAACGCTTCCAGCCGCTGCGTCCGCCATTGTTGGATTTCGCGCGCGTAGCGCTGGGAGTCGCCATCGGCCGCAGCCGAGCCACCGCGCATGCAGCCGCTGCATGCCAGTGCCAACACCATCAGCGCTGTGCTCATCCGCAAACGCATCCCGCTCCCCTGCCCCTTGCCCCTTGCCATGCCGGCCCACCTCCCCGCGGACCGGCCCTCCTGCGCGCTGGCTCAGCCGGTCGCCACCGGTCGCGACGCGTCGCTGGACCAGCCACTCCACGAATCGCTGAACACCCGCATGCCGCTCAGACCGGCGATCTCGAACGCCAGCACGAGATGACAGGCAGTGACCCCGGAACCACACATCGCCACCCGCTCGGCCGGCGTATGACCGGCCAGCAGCGGCTCGAGCTCGGCGCGCAATTCTGCCGCCGGCCGGAACCGGCCATCAACCACGTTCATGCCGAACGGACGGTTGACCGCCCCGGGCACGTGCCCGGCGGCGCGATCCAGCGGCTCCACCTCGCCGCGATAGCGCTCGCCCGCACGCGCGTCGATCAGCCAGCCCGGCGTCTGCGCCAGCCGCGCGGCCACCTCCTCGGCGCTGACGATCTGCGTGCTGTCGAACTGCCCCGGATACGGCCCCAGCGGTGCAACCTCGGGCACCTCACGTTCCAGTCCAAGACCGGCAGCCTGCCAGGCCGCGACACCGCCATCGAGCACCGCCACATGGCGGTGGCCGATCAGGCGCAACAGCCACCACAACCGGGCAGCGGCCATGCTGCCGTCAGCCGCGTCGTAGACCACCACCTGCGTCTGCGGGCCGATACCCCAGCGGCCCAGGGTCGCGGCAAACGCCGCGCTGTCCGGCAAGGGATGGCGGCCATGGCCTTTTTTTTCCAGATCGGAAAGATCGCGGTTGAGATCGGCGTACACCGCTCCGGGAAGATGCCCGGCCGTATAGCTGGCAGCGCCTGCGTGCGCATCGGCCAGCGAAAAGCGTGCATCCACCAGACGCAGCGCGGTGCTTGCGGTGGCCCGCGCGTCAACCAGCTGCAGTCCGTCAGCGCGCAGCCGCGCCGCCAGCGAATCGACATCCACCAGCGTGGTCCAGGGGGGATCGCTCAACTTCATGGCACTTGCTCCAGTCGACGACGCAGGTTGTAGAGGATGGCGGCCGTCGCCCCCCAGATACGCTGCCCCGGCCAAGTGTATTCCAGCACGTGGCGCATGCGGCCGCGGTACTCCATCGGGACCTGGCGCAGGTTGGCCGGGTCCATCAGGAAGTCAAACGGCACTTCGAACACCTCGGCCACCTCGGAAGGATCGGCCTCCGCCACGAACGCCGGATCGATCACGGCCACCACCGGACTCACCCGGAACCCGGTAATGGTGAGGAACGGGTCCAGATAGCCCAGCACCTGCACCTGTCGGCGCGCCAGAGCGATCTCCTCCTCGCATTCGCGGATCGCGGCCATGACCGGATTGCGATCGGTCGGCTCGATCCGGCCGCCGGGAAGTCCCACCTGGCCGCCGTGGTGGCGCAGGTGTTCGGTCCGCCGCGTCAACAGCAGCTGCACCCCCTGCGGCCGCGGTATCAGCCCGACCAGCACGGCCGCTTCCACCGGCGGTGTAGGCGGCAGGATGTCGGCCAGTTCACTGTGGTTCCAGCCTTGCCCGGCGGGTGCCGAGCTCAGCGGTTCGAGTGCGCGCAACAACCGCGCCGGATCGGAAAGCCGCGCCGCGAGCGATCCAGGCGCAATCATCCGCCCCGGCAATACGGCTTCCATCAGATGCTCGCGCATGGCGTCATCCATCTGCAGCCAGGCCCCGATCTCATCGCCACGGCGGGCGCATCCGCGGCAGTGACCGTGGGGATCGAGAACGCAGATTCCAATGCAGGGACTGGGTACGACACGACGTACAGCATCCATCACAAACGCACCATCCAAGCCTATCGCGGTTGGGGACCGGCCGATGCTACCGATTCCGCAAAAAAAATTGCGCCGGTGTTTTCGCACCGGCGCAATTGACGTTGCTCCACTGGCGGTGCGCTTACTTCACGCTGACCAGTTTGATTTCAAACTGCACGGCCACGTTCGGCGGGAACGGGGTACGCGGATCGGCACCGTAGGCCTTTTCCGGCGGCAGGGTCACTTCCCACTTGGCGCCGGCCGGCATCTGCAGCAGGGTTTCGCGCATGGCGGCCATTTCAACTTCGCTGACCTTGATCGACGGGATCGACTGCGCCGGGCGGGCTTCGGTCGGACGCTGGCCGTACGGGAACGGACCGGCCACTTCCAGCGCCACGGTGCTGGCCTGGGTCGGCTTGGCGCCGTTGCCGGCTTCGATCACACGGTACTGCACGCCACTGGCCAGGCTCTGCACGCCGGCCTTGGCCTTGTTGGCGGCCATGAACTGGTCGCTGCGGGTCTTGTTTTCCGCGGCGGCCTTTTCGTACTCGGCCTTGGCGGCCTGGGCACGGGCCTGCTCGCGCTTCTGGAAGGCTTCAACGGCCGGCTTGAGCTGGTCGGCGGTGATGGCCGGCTGCTTCTTGGCGTAGGCATCCTGCAGGCCCTTCACCACCGAAGCGATGTCCAACTGCTCACCGCGGCCGGTCAGCTCAGCCAGGTTGTTGCCGTAGTCGTAGCCGAAGTAATAGCTCAGCTTGCCCTTCTCGGACGAAACGTCCTGGGCGATTGCAGTGCCGGTCAGGGCCAGGGCGGCCACGGCCACCGCGATAGAACGCAACTTCATCAAACAGTTCTCCAGGAAGGATGTCTCAGGGCAACCATGCCGCCTGAGGCGACGGGTTAGGATAGCGGTCACAAACACGGACCGCCACCGATCACAGTTGCTCAGACAGTCGGCGGTAAAAAGAGTTCCGCAATCACATTTTTTTAACTTTTCTCAGGAGTTAGCCGATGTCCGAGGCGCCGGTTTCGATCCACACCCAGGGCCCGATCCGCACGATCACCGTGCAGCGCCCGGAAAAGCTCAACGCATTGAACCGGCAGACCCTGGAAGCACTGGACGCCGCCTTCGCCGAGGCCGCGACAGTGGACGAGGTACGCGTGGTCATCCTCACCGGTGCCGGCCCCAAGGCATTCGTCGCCGGCGCCGACATCGCGGAGATGAATGGACTCACTCCGGTGCAGGGCCGCGACTTCTCGCTGGTCGGGCAGCAGCTGATGCGCCGCATCGAGCGTCTGAACAAGCCGGTCATCGCGATGGTGAACGGCTTCGCACTGGGCGGCGGCATGGAGCTGGCGATGGCCTGCCATCTGCGGATTGCCGCCGACAGCGCCAAACTCGGCCAGCCGGAAATCAACCTCGGTCTGGTCCCGGGCTTTGGCGGCACCCAGCGTCTGTTGCGTCTGGCCGGCCGTGCCGCGGCACTGGAACTGTGCCTGCTGGGCGCGCCGATCGATGCCGCGCGCGCGCAGCAGCTGGGTCTGCTCACCCGCGTGGTACCGGCCGCGGAACTGGAAGCGGAAACCCTGAAGCTCGCCACCCAGCTGGCCCATGCCGCACCGCTGGCCCTGCGCGGCATTCTCGATACGATCAATGTCGGTGGCGAATGCGCGATCAGCGAAGGGCTGGAGTACGAGAGCGCCCAGTTCGGTCTGGTGTTCTCCACCGAGGACATGCGCGAAGGCACCTGCGCCTTCCTCGAACGCCGCAAGCCGGAATTCCAGAATCGCTGAGCCGCCCTCGATGTCCGCATCCCCCGTTTCACCGCAACACTTGCTGGATCTGGTGCTGGCCGATGATCTGGACGCCGCCGTACGTGCCGGCTTGATGGACTACGTTCCGGAACCCGGCAAGGCCGCGCTCACGCCCGCACAGTCGCAGGTACTTATCGAGGCGCAACAGCGCCTGCAACGCGCCTGGGCCGCCCGTGAACGCTATCGCGCCCGGACGGCACGTCTGGCCCGACGCGCCGCCGAACGCGAGGCCCGGCGTGCGCCGCCACCGGCCGCCGACAGCAAACCGGCGCTGCCCTCGGCCGCCGCCGCCATCCTCGCCCGCGCCAAGGCCCGTGCCGGCGGGAGCCCGTCGGCATGAGCACGGCGATCATCAAGAAAGCGCCGGCGAAGAAAATCGCGGTAAACAAGGCTGGGGCCAAAAAATCCACGGCCACGGCGAAGACGCCTGTTGCACCCCGCGCCAGCAAGCGCATGAGCCGCGAGCAGGTGCGCGAGATGTTCACGCGTCTGCGCGAACTCAATCCGCATCCCAGGACCGAGCTGGAGTACAGCTCGCCGTTCGAGCTGCTGGTCGCGGTCACGCTGTCCGCGCAGGCCACCGACGTGGGCGTGAACAAAGCCACGCGCAAACTGTTCCCGGTCGCCAATACCGCCCAGGCCATCCTCGCGCTGGGCGAGGAAGGGCTCAAGCGTTACATCGCCACCATCGGCCTGTTCAACGCCAAGGCCAAGAACGTGATCGCCGCTTGCGCCCTGCTGGTGGAGAAATATGACGGCGAGGTGCCAGCCGATCGCGCCGCACTGGAAGCCCTGCCCGGCGTCGGCCGCAAGACCGCCAACGTGATGCTCAACACCGCCTTCGGCCAGCCGACGATGGCGGTGGACACGCACATCTTCCGTGTGTCCAACCGTACCGGGCTGGCGCCCGGCAAGGACGTGCGCGCCGTGGAGGATGGGCTGATGAAGGTCATTCCTGATGAGTTTTTGATTGATGCGCACCATTGGCTGATCCTGCATGGCCGCTACGTCTGCAAGGCACGCCAGCCCGATTGCCCGCAGTGCGTGATCCGCGACCTGTGCCAGTTCAAAGACAAAACCGCCGCCTGACGCGGCGACCCCTCCGGCCGCAGGCGCGGCCCCCTCGTCATGGCGCCCGTCGGTCATCGCGGGCCGGCTGATCCTGCATGGCCGCTACGTCTGCAAGGCACGCAAGCCGGACTGCGCCCAGTGCGTGATCCGCGATCTGTGCCAGTTCAAAGACAAGACCGCCGCCTGACGCGGCGAGACCGCCGGCCGCAGGCGCGGCCCCCTCGTCATGGCGCCCGTCGGTCACTGCGGGCCGGTTGATCCTGCATGGCCGCTACGTGTGCAAGGCACGAGAACCGGGCTACGTCCCGTGAGTGACCCATGAGCTGTGCCCGCTCAAGGACAGCGGCGTGCCGCCGACGCGCACGATCCCCGGATCTATCGTGCAAGGGGAGTTGCCTTGAGACGGGCTGACAGGCGCAGCGCAAGGCGCAATCCTTCCAGCCAGATGAAGGTCAGTGCGAGCATGATTGCCGCACCGGCCACAATCACCGGGGTCGGCATCGAAAGACCCATGATGTGGCGCAGATACGGCACGCTGATCGCCAATGTCAGCAGCAGCACGACGCCGAGGAACATCGGCCTGAGCCAGCGGTTGCGCATGTGGCCGCGCGCAACCAGGGAATGATCCGGATGACGGTTGGCAAGGACCAGAGCGAACAGGCCAAAGATGAGCGCAATGAAGACTGCCGTGCGGCCGTGCGTCACATCGATACCCGCGCTGAGTATGCTTCCATAGCCGGCCAGCAGGACCATGGCAGCGCCGATACCCTGCACAATGGCAACGGCAATATTTCCCGCGGCAAACGGTGATTCGGCCAAGGCACGCGGCGGACGCTGCATGACGCCATCGGCTTCCGGCTCGGCTTCGAACACTATCGAACACGAGGGATCGATCAGCAGTTCCAGCAGGACGATGTGCACCGGCATCAGCATCACCGGCCAGTGCAGCAACGAGGGTACCAGCGTCAGCGCAATGATCGGCATATGCACCGCAAACACGAAGCGGGTCGCCTTGGTGATGTTGTCGTAGATGCGTCGTCCCTGGCGGATCGCCTCGACGATGCTGGCGAAACTGTCATCCAGCAGGACCAGCGATGCCGATTCGCGCGCGACATCGGTACCGCGTTTGCCCATGGCGATGCCGACATCGGCCGCTTTCAGCGCCGGCGCATCGTTGACGCCGTCGCCGGTCATGGCAACCACCTCCCCATCCTCGCGCAGCAGACGGACCAGCCGCAGCTTCTGCACCGGCTTCAGCCGCGCGCACACATCGACGTGGCGCAAGCGCGCCAGCAACGCCGGATCATCCAGCGTATCGATCTGGGCACCGGTGATGACGTCCGCACGCTCACTAAGACCCACTTCACGAGCGATCGCCATGGCGGTGGCCGGATGGTCGCCGGTCAGCATGATGATGCGGATGCCGGCCGCACGGCACTCGGCGATCGCCGCCGGCACCTCAGGCCGCGGTGGATCGACAAAGCCGAGCAGGCCGAGGAACTGGAAATCGAAATCATGCTGGCTGTGCGGCGGCGTCTCGCCCTGCCAGCGTCCACGTGCAACGCCCAGCACGCGCAGGCCGCGCGCGGCCATCGCTTCGGCCTGGGCCAGTATCCTCTTCGCGCCGGCGGCATCCAGATGGCACAGATCCACGACCGCCTCGGGCGCGCCCTTGGTCGCCAGCATGTGTTGCGTGCTCCCCCCGACCGGGAAGACGCGCGTCATCGCGAGAATCTCGGACGACAACCCATACTCGAAATCGGGTGACCACTCCGCATGCACATGCGCGCTGCCATTGAGCCAATGCATGCCGAACTGCTGGATCGCCTTTTCCATCGGATCGAAGGGATCGACCGGGGTCGCCAGCATCGCGAACTCCACCAGTTCGTGGAACGGCTCGGCGAGCGCCTCGGCGCCGGCGCTGACAAACGTCGCATCTTCCCGCCGCAGTTCGGCAACCTGCATGCGGTTTTCGGTCAGCGTGCCGGTCTTGTCCACCGCCAGCACCGAGATGGCACCGAGCGCCTCGACGGCCGGGACCCGCCGGGTCAGCACCTTGCGTTGCGAGATCCGCCACGCGCCCAGCGCAAGGAACACGGTCAGGATGACCGGAATCTCCTCGGGCAGGATGGCCATTATCAGGGCGGTGCTGGCGAGCAGGCTTTCCACCAGTCCGTGCGCATCCCACAGCCAGTTCACGAGGAAGTACACCGCTGCCAGGCTCAGTCCACCCACAGCCAGATTGCGCACCAGCCGGCGCGAAGCCAGTTGCAGGCCGGAGCGTGGTTCCTCGGTCGCCGCCAGCGCTTCACCAATACGCCCGACCGCCGTCGCCGCCGCCGTCGCGGTGACCTCGGCCAGGCCCACGCCACGCGTTACCAGGGTGCTGGCTAACAACTGGTTGCTGGCGGTCCCAGGCAGCTTGGCCACGGGCACCGCCTCACCGGATATCAGCGACTCGTTGGCATCCAGCTGGCCATCGATCAGCAACGCATCTGCAGAAATGCGGTCGCCTTCATGCAGGATGAGCAGATCACCGACGACGACCTCCCGGCCGGGAATACGCAATTCCTGGCCATCACGCAGGACCAGGGCGCGTGGTGCCGACAGATCGCGCAAGGATTCAAGCGCACGCTGGGTCTTGCGCTCCTGGATCACGGTGATGCCAATCACGACAAATACAGAGCTCAACAGGAAGATCGCTTCGGCCGTATCCCCCAGTAGAAGATAGAGGACGCCGGCGACGAGCAGCATCAGGAACATCGGTTCGAGCAGGATCCCCAAGACAATGCCGATGAACGTCTTGGGACGGGTGCCGGGCAGCATATTGGGCCCGTCCATGGCGAGCCGGCGCGCGGCCTCTTCGCCACTGAGGCCTTGCAGATCCCGGTTCGAGGGTGGGCGCGTTGCGTTCATCCGCTGAATTTCCCCGGCATGCTTGATTGCGTCGTCCCCATCACTCTACGGCCACCCTTGAAGGTCATGTCGCAGGTGAACAGGCACACAGGCAAATCCATTGTGCCGTAAAGGCCCATGCCATGGCGGGAGGGTATCCACTCCTTGCAGGTGCCCCCCTGCCCGCCGCCCGATCCAACGGTGTGAGCCGACCGCTCGCGAGCAACGAGCGGGTATCTGCCTGAATCCCCCTCATCCGCGCAGCACAAGCCGGGCGCCCTACCGTCTTCCCGCGCGAACCCACCACCGGCCTTTCCCGAGGACGGGCCGGATCAAGAATCTGAGGATTCCGGAGGTCTGCGGTGGGTCGGACGCGGCCTCCCCCTCTGCGCCGCTCTCCTACCGACCATCCCGGCCCCCTCATCACCAGCCGGACAGCAGCTCCTCCAGACGAAGCCACCGGCACATCCCCCCGGGCGCCCCCAGGCAAAGCGCGCCAGGGACCCGCCAGTGCCTACCGGCGCCACAACAGCGGCCGCCGGATCACAGCTGCGATTTGATCGGCAGGATGAACTTCTCCATGAACTTCTCCTTCAAGGGCCGCTGCTCCCACATGGCGTAGGTGTATCGCACCGTGTGCTCCAGGTCGGCATCAAACACGTCGGTCATGCGTGCGGCAAAGGCGGCGTCGTACACGTTGAGGCTGGCTTCGTCGTTGAGCCGGAAGCTGCGTACATCGAAGTTCGTGGACCCCACCGAACTCATCACCCCATCCACGATCAGCAGCTTGTTGTGCATCATCGTGGGCTGGTATTCGTAGATCTCCACGCCGGCCAGCAACAGCTCGCCCCAATGCGCCTTCGAGGCCAGGCGGACGGTCTCGGAGTCGATGTGCTTGCCGGGCAAGGTCACGCGCACCCGTACCCCCCGGTGGCGGGCGGTGATCAACGCCTTGATGATCAACTCATCGGGCACGAAATATGCCGCCTGCAGGTCGATGGTGTGCTCGGCCGCCGCAATGGCCATCAGGTACATCAGATGCATGCTCTCGCTGCCGCCGGCAGGCGATGCCACGAACATGTGGGCGTCCATCTCCCCGGCAGGCACAAGCGGCGGAAAATAGTCCGCTCCGTTGAGCACCTGGCCGGTGGTCTTGATCCAGTTGTCGTTGAAGGCGGCCTGGATCTGTGCGACCGCCGGGCCCTCTATCCTGAAGTGCAGATCGCGCCAGTGTTCGCCGTCCTGGGCATGTCCACTCCACTGGTCGGCAATGCCTACCCCGCCGGTGAAACCCAGCTTGCCGTCGATCACCAGCAGCTTGCGATGGGTACGGTTGTTGAGGCGCCCCAGGTTGTACCACTTGAGCGGACGGTACTGGTGCACCTCGGCGCCGGCGTCGCGGATCTGATCCAGCAGACGGGTGTCCATCTTCAGGCTGCCCACCCAGTCCACCATCACCTTGACCTGCACGCCTGCACGGGCGCGCTCGGCCAGGGCATCTGCAAACTCCTGGCCTATCTGCCCGGACCAATAGATATAGGTTTCGAAAGTGATCGTCTTCTGCGCCGAGTGGATCGCCTCCAGCATCGCCGGGAAAATCTCGTCACCGTTTTCCAGATCGGTGACCCGGTTGCCCGGTATCAGCCCGGGCCCGAGCAACACACCCATTTCCCTGCGAAATTGCGGGCTGTCGGCCGCGTACAGATGCTCGATCCTGCGCTCGAGCTTCTTCTCCGAGGTTTTGAAATTCATCGCCACCACCGCCAACAGCAGCGTAATCAGGGCGGTGGTCACGATCGTCCAGACCATGCGTTTTCGGCTCCAGCGTTTGGCCATGGGGCAGTCCCACGTGGGAAGCCAACAAACTAACTGCAGGCCGGATCAGCTGTGCGTGAAGCCGCCCGGTGCCGAACAGCGAAACCCGGCGGTTGTTTGCACGCCCATGATGGCTGCGCCCCCCTGTAACTGGAGGCCGTCTCGTCCGCCCGGATGGCAGGGCTGCAACAGCCAGAAGCGTCACTGGCGGAGCCACGCAACGGGGGCGCATAGCGTTCCCGGCGGCGGCCCGGATGGCCCACCCCGGGCCTGTTGTTGATCAAATGGGACGGTCCCCGCCTCGCCTTCCGACGTTTCCGCGCTCCCCGCGCAATGCCCGCATTGCTCCCGCTGAATGCGCAGGTATCACTGCCATCTGCGCGACACGGCGCGGTAACAGCGGCGCGTCCCAATACCGTGGCGCCTGTCCGGCGGGGACGTGCGGCGTTGCCGAACTGTCACATTTACGCAATCTTTACGCCCTAGCCTTCGCTGCATCCTCAACCCGCCTGCAAGGCCCTCCACTCATGAAACTGCATCGCCAGCTCCTCACTGCAGCCGTTGCTGCGGCGCTGTTTGTACCGGTCGCCCACGCGGAAGTCGCCATCGACGTCATCGGCGGTTCCGAAATCACCTTCGAAGGTCTGGTGCAGGCCGACGGCAACTGGTTCGACAACGACCGCGCCGACCTCAACGGCAGCACTGGCAAGAACGGCAAGGACAGCGAGTTCGAACTGCGTCGCGCCGAGCTGGTGCTCAAGGGCAAGGGCCCGGGCAACATCGAGTGGGTGGTCGGTTACGACGCCAAGGCCGACAAGTTCCTGGACACCAACGCCAAGTACAAGCTGGGCGGCAACAGCAACCACTACCTGCAGGTTGGCCAGTACAAGCAGCCCAACAGCCTGGAAGAACTCTCCAGCACCAAGAACAACGATTTCATCTCCAAGGCCACCGTCACCAATACCTACGCCGTCGCCCGCCGCCTGGGTGTGGGCTATGGCCTCGGTGACAGCAACTGGTCGGTCACCGCCTCGGCCTTCGGCCGCGAGCTGACCCGCGATCTGGCCCACGGCAGCGGCTACGGCCTGCGCGGCACGTTCGCCCCGATCAACGACAAGGGCAACATCCTGCACTTCGGCCTGAGCTACGCCGACTACGACACCGACGCCGACACCCTGCGTCTGCGCGCCCGCCCGAATGCCGACCTGGCCACCGTGCGCCTGGTGGACACCGGCGACATGAAGGACAGCGACCGCATCAGCACCCTCGGCGCCGAAGCCATGTACGTGCAGGGCCCGTTCAAGGCGCAGGCCGAGTACTTCAACGCCAAGGTCAAGCGCTATGACCACGACAACTACACCAGCGACGGTTACTACCTCAGCGGCGTGTGGAACGTCACCGGTGAGACCTGGAGCTACAAGGGTGGCACCCCGGGTCTGGGCCTGCCCAATGACCCGGGCCGTGGCATGTGGCAGCTCGGCGCCCGCTTCGATCACATCGATCTGAACGACGGTGGCCTGCGTGCCCCGGCCATGGTCGGCGGCGCACCGCTGGTGGATGGCGTGCTCGGCGGCAAGATGGATGTCTGGACCGTGGGCGCCAACTGGTACTGGCGCTCCAACTTCAAGGCCTCGCTGAACTACGTGATGGTGGACAGCAAGAAGTACAGCTCCAGCGCGCGCGGCTTTGTCAGCGACAAGCCCAACATCCTGGAAGCCCGCCTGCAGTTCTTCTGGTAAGCCGTTGCCGCCCGCGGTGCTGTGACACGAACGCCCCGCAAGGGGCGTTCGTTGTTTCCGGCCGGTGGCTTCGGCGGGAGTGGCGCCCGCCCCGTGATGCTCGATGAAGGTCAATCGCACGCTGCACCTACAACCACGAAGCCCTGCGGATACTATCTACGGTATCCCTCTTATCACTTGACCCATGGCGACGACTTGCCAAGAGCTAAATCGCACCTTTTTTGATCTACCCACCGATGAAAACACCCAAATCGAGACTGCTGAGCTCTTGGCTGATCTCGCCATTGGCGGAAGGGCTGACTGGTCTACCCTACTGGATTCCGAGCGCATTCTGATCGTCTCTGAAGCAGGCATGGGCAAGACATACGAGTGCCAGCGCCAACAGCAAAGGCTTTGGGAGGAAGGCCGATCGGCGTTCTTTGTGGAGTTGGCCACGCTGGCGACGGACCCGCTGGAAAGGCAGTTCTCCACCGAAGAGAGGCAGCGCTTCGACAACTGGAAAGTAGCGCAGACCGAACGCGCATTCTTTTTCCTGGACTCGGTCGACGAGTTGAAGCTCACCCAGCGCTCTTTTGAAACGACTCTCAAGCAGTTCGCCGCGACCTTAGGCGACAACCTTGAGCGAACGTGCATCGTTCTGACGACGCGCCCGACCACATTCGACTTGAATGTCGTTCGAAAGCGGCTCCCGGTTCAACCACCTCTGGATGTGTTCGTACCCGAGGACTACTTCGCCAACGTGGCGATGAGCGTGAACAAAGACAAGTCGGTCAAGCGATCAACGCCGGAATGGCGATTTGTCGCCCTGTCGGCATTGGACGCGAAGCAGATGCGTGCACTCGCAGTTGCCCAAGGCGTGGGTGACCCGGATGAGCTGCTCGACGCCGTCAATGCCCACCATGCTTACGACTTCGCTAAGCGTCCGTTAGATTTTCTGGAGCTTTGTGGTGACTGGAAGCTGCATGGACGCATTCGAACCCACCGCGAGCAAGTGGATAGCAGCATCGATATCAAGCTTCGGGCCCGCGGCGACCGGCCGGAACGAACGCAGTTGCCGCCACAACGGGTACGCGACGGGGCAGCTCGATTGGCCTTGGCTTGCCTCCTCTCGCGAAAATTTACGCTCTGGCACAGCAGCGACGATGACCGCGGCCGAGGGGACGCCCCCCTGGACCCGGCCAAGATCCTGGACGACTGGTCAGACGATGAGGTGAAAACGCTGCTCGAACGCCCCCTGTTCGGCTTCGCAACCTATGGGCGAGTTCGATTCCACAATCGATCCATCGTCGAATTCCTAGCGGCGGAACGGCTCAAATTGCTCGTGGATCGCGGACTTCCGATCCGGGCATTGATGCGCCTGCTGTTCGCGACAACACCGGAGGGCCAGCGGATCGTCAAGCCCTCGCTGCAGCCCGTTGTGGCTTGGCTGGCGCCCCACATTTCTACGGTTCGCGCCGAACTACTCGATCATGAGCCGAGCGTTCTGCTGCGACATGGCGACCCCGGCTCATTGAACCTGACGCTGCGGACGCAGGCGTTGGAGCGATACGTTCACATGTACGGCGCTGGAGGCTGGAGAGGTCAGGGGATTCCGAATCTGCAGGTCCAACGCCTAGCCACAAACGATCTCAACGAGGTCATCGCCTCCCTGTGGGCTGGCGGTGTTAGGAATCCCGAGGTTCGGGAGACGCTGCTTGAATTGATCGGCGCTGGACAGATGACAGGGTGTGCAGACATCGCCTATGGCGTTGCCACCGATCCAGACAACGATGCGCGCGATCGTTTGAATGGGCTTCTGGCGCTCGCGGAACTCCAGGATTCGCGCCTATCGGCATTGCTAGATCTGATCGCCGTCTCATCGCCAGATTGGCCTGAGGATCTGGCGCAATCTGTCATCTATCACCTGTTTCCCCGGCACTTATCGGTTCCGCAACTCGTCAAGACGCTTGCACGTCTCTCTCCAAAATTGCGTGAGATCGGGGGCATCTCAACCATGCTGCCGCTGGCAATCGCCAAGGCGAAGTTGGAGCCTACTGCTTGGGCGGAGCTGCAACACCGACTGGCAGAACTGGTATCCAACAGTTGCCGCTGGCACGACCAGCACTATCGAGTCACATCCGGTCGTCAGGATCTAGTGCCTGCGTTGCTGGTCGCCAGCCGGCGCCGGCTAGAGATGGGAGAAACCGGCTCCGATCTCTTCGATGCCGTCGCGCTTGCCGGGTTGCTGGCGAAATCGGATCATGACGCGACCGAAGACACCAAGACTCTGAGGGCTGTCCTCACCGCCGCGCCAAGCGAGGTTCGCGCCGACGTGTTCTGGGCCAGTGACCGTCTGGTCAGAGAGCACTACCCAAAGGACGACTGCGAACCTTTCTTTCGCTTCCATCAGTTCGAGTTGCATGGTGCATACCAAATCGAACTTCAAAAGGATGCCGACTGGCTTCTGAGCACGCTCTCCGATACCTCCGAGCCGCTTGCGAATCGCGAGCTAGCCTTGGAAACCTCCCTTCGCTACTCGGGTGACCACCCGGATCGCCTAGCATGGCTGAAGCAACTCGTAGCAATGTCCCGCGACAGCGAAGCACTGGAGGTCCGCGCCAAAGAGTTTCTTAGTGCCGTGGAGAACCCAGGTCCCAAGCCTACATGGCAGATAGAGAGTGAAACGCGCAGGGAAAAATCCCAAAGAAGGCACGCCAAGAATCTTGCCAGCTGGAAGCTGTTTTGGCGAGAGCTGAACAATGATCCCGGAGCGGCTTTTTCAGACGATCGCGTCGACAACACCAGTTGGAACCTCTGGCGCACCATGGAGAAGGATACTCAGGATCACTCGTTCTCCGGATGGAACCCTGGGTTCATCGAGCGCGCGTTCGACAAGGATATGGTGGATCGCTTCAGGGGCGCGCTCGCGGCAGCGTGGCGCAAGGACCGTCCCACCCTGCAGTCAGAGCGGCCTGTTGACCAGCGCAACAGCTATCTGATGCGATGGCGCACGGGTCTTGCAGGCCTCTATGCGGAGTCTGAAAGCGCCACTTGGGCATCCAAGCTCACCGCGGAAGAAGCAGATCTCGCTTGCCGTTATGCATTGCTGGATCTGAATCGGCTACCCCCTTGGCTCGATGCGCTTGCGCGGGTACATCCAGCCGTTGTGGAAGCAATGATCGGGAAGGAACTCCTGGATGAGTTGGAGGATGTGGATGCGAAGCACTCGATGCTCCTACAGGACATCTCCCATGCATCCCCCGCGGTCATCACACTGTTTCTCGTACGCATCAGGTCTTGGTTGAAGGATTTGCTTGCCAAGGGAGATGCTTCCATCTTGGAGGCCGACAAAGTGGGGCGCGCAACGAAGCTTCTTCTCGATCATGGAGATGGCCAAGACACCGCCTACATGTGGGCAAAAGGACGATCGAAGTTGCAGGGAACCCCCGCACCGTTAGAAACCCAGTTCTGGCTCCCGATCCTTGCCCGCTTGGATCCTGCGATATGCGTTGAAGAAATGGAGCGGCTAGCCAGCTCAATCTTGCCTGCACAGCATTCGCAAGTCGTCGGTTGGTTCTCGTCACTGTTCGGCCACGAATCCGATCTGGATTTGTCCAAGTTCGAGGCGTCGCCCGAGCTGCTGTTGCGGCTCGTCAGGCTAGCCAATCGGCACATCAGGCTCGAGGACGACCTGAATCATGACGGTGTCTACTCGCCTGGTCATCGGGACCATGCGCAGCGCGTCCGGAGCGTACTGGGGAATTCGCTATTGGGCATCACGGGACCCGGAGCATGGGACATCAAGATGCAGTTCGCCGAGGACCCCGAAGTTTCGCATTATCGCGACCGCATCAGGGCAATTGCCTTGGAGAAGTTGGCGGAAGACTGGGATGCCGTCGTTCTGAGCGAGGCCGAGGTTGTGAGGTTGGAACGTGAGCACGATTTCTCGCCAATCAGCCGCGTGGAGATGGCAGCCCTGCTCGACACAAGGCTTGCTGACATCGAAGATCTCCTGCTCCAGGACGCGTCACCACGGGAGCTCTGGGCAACAATCAGCATTGAACGATTGCTGCGCCGTTCGCTGGCGGCAGAATTCCAGAAAATGGCCAGGGGAGCCTATCTGGTCAATCAAGAGGCCGTAACGGGCGATGAGAAAGAGTCCGATATCCGCCTAGCCTCTACTGCAGCACATCTGGAAGCAGTGATCGAGCTCAAAATCGGCGAAAAAGGTTATACCTTTTCCGATCTTCGGAGTGCACTCCACTTGCAGCTGGTGGGGAAGTACATGTCGCCCGAGCACCGGCGCGTTGGCTGTTTGTTGATATCGATCAGGACAGATCGATCCTGGAAGGATCCAGATACCGGAAACAGGATGGAGTTCGAAGAGGTAGTAGCCCTCTTAGACGCCGAAGCGAAGGCATTGACGGCTAGCTTGGGGTATGGGGCGTTCGTTGCCGTCAGGGGTCTTGACCTGCGCCCCAGAGGAAAGACGTAGTGCCCCTGAAAAAACAGTGTCAGATGGCCGCTTCAGGCAGGAAATTGCCGCTCGCGGCGCGGGTGGCTCTTTCCTAGGGCTGGCAACTGCCGCTCCAAAAAAACCGGGGCTGCGGCCTCCCCGGGCGGACAACTTAAGGACTCATTGGCTGCACGAGTTGGCCCCAAGCGGCCAACTTATCCCTACAAGAACAACCGCCCCCTCCGCTGCCGGACGCACTGCACACCATGTCCTGAGCGACCCGCGCCGCTGTCACAGGCGCGTCATATGACAGACGCGGCGTTGTCATCCAATGGTTATGGAATAGGCGCCGGGCGGACCTACCGCACCTCACCCTCCCAGGAGCCTTTCGTGATCCACGCCATCAAATCGCGCGCCGCTGTCGCCATCCTCGCCGCGTCCTCCGTGTTCGCCGCCAACGCTGCCGATATCACCGGTGCCGGCGCCTCCTTCATCTATCCGGTCATGTCCAAGTGGTCGGCCGACTACAGCGCCGCCACCGGCAAGCGCGTGAACTACCAGTCGATCGGCTCGGGCGGCGGTATCGCCCAGATCAAGGCCAACACCGTGGACTTCGGCTCCTCCGATGCGCCGCTCAAGCCCGAAGACCTGGCCGCCTCGGGCCTGGTGCAGTTCCCCTCGGTGATCGGCGGCGTGGTGCCGGTGCTGAACGTGCCGGGTGTGGACGCCGGTGCGATGAAGCTCGACGGCCCGACCCTGGCCAACATCTTCCTGGGCAAGATCACCAAGTGGAACGATCCGGCCATCGTCGCGCTCAACGGCGGCCTGACTCTGCCGGACAGCAAGATCACCGTGGTGCACCGCTCCGACGGTTCGGGCACCACCTTCAACTTCGTCAACTACCTGTCCAAGGTCAACGGCGACTGGAAGACCACCGTGGGCGAAGGCACCTCGGTGCAGTGGCCGGTCGGCATCGGTGGCAAGGGCAACGAGGGCGTGGCCGCCTACGTCAAGCAGATCAAGGGTTCGATCGGCTATGTCGAGTTCTCCTACGCGCTGCAGAACCGCCTGACCTTCTCGCGTATGAAGAATGCCGCCGGCAACTTCGTGCAGCCGCGTGACGAGACGTTCTCCGCCGCGGCCGCCAGCGCCGACTGGGCCAACGCCCGCGACTTCTACCTGGTGATGACCAACGCCCCGGGCGAGCAGTCCTGGCCGATCACCGCCACCAACTTCATCCTGATGCGCAAGCAGCCCAAGAGCGCCGAAGGTGCCAAGGCGGCCGTGGAGTACTTCCGCTGGATCTACGCCAACGGCGATGCGCAGGCCCGCCAGCTGGACTACGTGCCGCTGCCGGACTCGCTGGTGCGCCAGATCGAAAGCTACTGGCAGCAGAACGTCCGCTACTGAGGAGTGCGGCGGCGAGACCCTCTCCCTCGCCGCCTGCGCCACCGGCCCCGCCGGGGAAGCCCTCTCCCTTCCCCGGCGGGTCGGCACGGACGCCGCATCCACCACCAGGCCGCCCTTCGGGGCGGTTTTGGTTTCCGCCGCCCGCAGCGGCAACCCTTCGGACCATCGACGGGCGATATCAGAAGCCGCTACCGGCGGTTTGGGATTGCCGCCTTCGTTGGCGGCCCCCTTCGGGCCATCGACGGGCGACGTCAGAAGCAGTTCCCGGCGGTTTGGGGTTGCCCCGGCGCTGTCCGCGTCGCGTTCCTGTCCCTGTTGAAGGGCCGAAAAGCGCCTTGTTTTGAGACAGAAGTCTCATCGATGCCGAAAAAAGCGGCATCGTTGCCACTTCAAGTGCCATCGTTGCCCCAAAAAGGGGCAACGTTGCCGAAAAAAGTGGCATCGATGCCCCAAAAAGGGGCAAGCGTGCCGAAAAAAGCGGCAGTGATGCCCCAAAAAGGGGCAACGTTGCCGGTCAAAGTGGCATCGATGGCGAAAAAAGCGGCATCGATGCCGTTTCAAGTGCCATCGTTGCCCCTTTTTGGTGCAAACCCGCCGCACCCGATGGCGGGACACCGGCTTCCAGCGGCGGCGGTGGCGCTCGCCCACCCTCGGTTACAGCAGCGGCGTCCATCCGTCCGGTCCCCACCCGGTCCTCTCCCGGTCCGCCCGCTCCGGCAGCACACCAACCACCGGCCGCGCCCCGTCCCGGCGAGCGCCGCGCTCCTGCCCGGCAAGTCCTTGCCGGCATAGGGGATTTCAGATTCTTTCGGCGGTGTAATCAGGCTGTAACAAAAACATCATTTCATAGCCTCATCCGCTGGCCCTGCCGGCATCTGCCCCGCTATGGAGTGACCCATGAAGCTGCACACGACCGGTCTTGCCGCCCTCTCGCTGGCCATCGCGCTGGGCCTGTCGGCCTGCGTTGGCGCGGGCAACCAGGCCGCTTCCACCCCGGACAACGCCGCCACCGGCGCTGCCGCCGCCGGTGACAAGGTGTCCGTCGAAATCTCCGGCGCCGGCGCCTCCTTCATCTTCCCGCTGGTGTCCAAGTGGTCGGCCGACTACAACGCCGCCACCGGCGCCAAAATCAACTACCAGTCCATCGGCTCGGGCGGTGGCATCGCCCAGATCAAGGCCGGCACCGTGGACTTCGGTTCCTCCGACAAGCCGCTTTCCACCGAAGAGCTGGCGCAGGCTGGCCTGGGCCAGTTCCCGTCGGCGATCGGCGGCGTGGTGCCGGTGGTGAATCTGGAAGGCCTGCAGCCGGGCCAGCTGCGCCTGACCGGCCCGCTGCTGGCGGACATCTTCCTGGGCAAGATCAAGACCTGGAACGACAAGGCCATCGCCGAAGCCAACCCGGGCGTGCCGCTGCCCGACACCAAGATCACCCTGGTGCACCGCTCCGACGGTTCGGGCACCACCTTCAACTTCTCCAACTACCTGTCCAAGGTCAGCGGCCAGTGGAAGGACAGCGTCGGCGAAGGCACCTCGGTGCAGTGGCCGGACGGCGTCGGTGGCAAGGGCAATGAAGGGGTGGCCTCTTACGTGAAGCAGATCAAGGGTTCGGTCGGCTACGTCGAGCTGGCCTACGCGCTGCAGAACAATATGCCGTACGCCTCGATGCAGAACGCCGCCGGCAACTGGGTGCAGCCGACCGCCGACACCTTTGCCGCCGCCGCGGCCAGCGCCGACTGGGCCAACGCCAAGGATTTCAACCTGGTCATCACCAACGCCCCGGGCGCCAATGCGTGGCCGATCACCGCCACCAATTTCATGCTGATGCACAAGCAGCCCAAGGATGCCAAGCGCAGCGC
The DNA here is from genome assembly GCF_001431585.1 of Stenotrophomonas pictorum JCM 9942. NCBI lineage: Bacteria > Pseudomonadati > Pseudomonadota > Gammaproteobacteria > Lysobacterales > Lysobacteraceae > Stenotrophomonas > Stenotrophomonas pictorum. The sequence continues at coordinate 29,594 of NZ_LLXS01000009.1, forward strand.
CGATACCCGCGCGTTCTTCAAGTGGGCCTTCGAGAGCGGCCAGGCCCAGGCCAACGAACTGCATTACGTGCCGCTGCCGGCCGAGCTGGTGACGCAGATCGAAAGTTACTGGGCCAGCGAGTTCAAGTGACGCAATGACGCGGACGCACCACCGGTGCGTCCGCCTTTGTCATTGCGTCATCCCCGCGCAGACGGGGACAACGACCTCAACGATATGTACTCCCCGCCCCCGGGGACAGAAACACCACCGCATCCTCTTGGGCCCCCGCCGCTGCCATGAATGCCATCGCACCGACCCTAGTTCCGCCCAGCTCGCGCGATCTGCGTGATGCCCGCAACGACCGGCTGTTCCGCTGGTTCCTGATCGCCACGGTGATCCTGGTGCTGGTCGCCTTGGCCAGCGCCGCGCTGTCGATGCTGTGGGGCGGCCGTCATGCCCTGCAGGAGCAGGGCCTGAGCTTTTTCTATTCGGCCGACTGGAACCCGGTCGAGAACAAATTCGGTGCGCTCGCGCCGATCTACGGCACCATCGTCACGGCCTTGATCGCGATGCTAATCGCGGTGCCGGTGAGCTTCGGCATCGCCTTCTTCCTGACCGAAGTGGCGCCGCGCTGGCTGCGCGGCCCGGTCGGCACCGCCATCGAACTGCTGGCCGGTATTCCCTCGATCATCTACGGCATGTGGGGCCTGTTCGTGCTGGTGCCGGTGATGACCGAGTACGTGACCCCGTTCCTCAACGACCACCTCGGCACCCTGCCGCTGATCGGTCCGCTGTTCCAGGGCCCGCCGCTGGGTATCGGCATGCTCACCGCCGGCTTCGTGCTGGCGATCATGGTCATCCCCTTCATCTCCTCGGTGATGCGCGAGGTGTTCCTCACCGTGCCCACGCGGCTGAAGGAATCGGCCTACGCGCTGGGCTCGACCAAGTGGGAAGTGAGCTGGGACATCGTCCTGCCCTACACCCGCTCGGCGGTGATCGGCGGTGTGTTCCTGGGCCTAGGCCGCGCCCTGGGCGAGACGATGGCGGTGGCCTTCGTGATCGGCAACAGCGTGCGCCTGACCCCCTCGCTGCTGGAGCCGGGCACCACCATCGCCGCGCTGATCGCCAACGACTTCGGTGAAGCCACCGAAACCTACCGCTCGGCGCTGCTGCTGCTCGGCTTCGTGCTGTTCATCGTCACCTTCGTGGTGCTGGCCATCGCCCGCCTGATGCTGATGCGCCTGTCCCGCAAGGAGGGCAACTGATGTCCGCCACCTCGTCCGATTCGCTGTACCTGCGCCGCCGCATCACCAATGGCGTGGCCCTGTTCCTGGGCTGTGCCACGGCGGTGTTCGGCCTGTTCTTCCTGGGCTGGATCCTGTGGACGCTGCTGTCCAAGGGCCTGCCCGGCATCAACCTCAACCTGTTCACCCAGATGACACCGCCGCCGATGCAGGAAGGCGGTCTGCTCAACGCCTTCTTCGGCAGTGCGGTGATGTGCGCCCTGGCCATCGCCATCGGCACCCCCCTGGGCGTGGCCGCCGGCACCTGGCTGGCCGAGTACGGCAATGCGCGCAAGGCCGGCACCGTGGTGCGTTTCGTCAACGACATCCTGCTGTCGGCACCGTCGATTGTGCTGGGCCTGTTCGTCTACACGCTGTACGTGATGCAGACCGGCGGCCAGTTCTCGGCCTTTGCCGGCGCGCTGTCGCTGGCCTTCATCGTGCTGCCGGTGGTGATCCGCACCACCGACGAGATGCTGCGGCTGGTGCCGGTGCAGATGCGCGAGGCCGCGCTGGCGCTGGGCGTGCCGCAGTGGAAGGTGATCATGCAGGTGCTCTACCGCAGCGCGATGGCCGGCATCGTCACCGGCATCCTGCTGGCCCTGGCCCGCATCTCCGGCGAGACCGCGCCGCTGCTGTTCACCGCCTTCGGCAACCAGTACTGGAACTCCAACGTGTTCCAGCCGATGGCCTCGGTGCCGGTGGTGATGAACCAGTTCGCCGGCAGCCCGTATGAATCCTGGCAGGTGCTGGCCTGGGCCGGTGCCCTGGTGCTGACCGTGTTCGTGCTGCTGGTCAGCCTCTCCGCGCGCGGTCTGCTGCTGCGCAACCGCATTTCAAACGACTGATCCCATGGACCTTCCCATGAACGACCTCACCAACGCCGTGCCGATGCAGCGCATCGCCGTGCCCGCCGCCCACCAGTCGCTGCACACCCCGGCGCCGGTCAAGCTCGCCGCGCGCGGCCTGGACTTCTACTACGACAAGTTCCATGCGCTGAAGAACATCCACCTGGAGATTCCGGAAAAGCGCGTCACCGCGCTGATCGGTCCCTCCGGCTGCGGCAAGTCCACCCTGCTGCGCATCTTCAACCGCATCTACGCGCTGTATCCCAAGCTCGAAGCGCGCGGGGAAGTGCTGCTGGACGGCGAGAACATCCTCTCGCCCAAGTACCCGATGAACCGCCTGCGCTCCAAGGTCGGCATGGTGTTCCAGAAGCCGGTGCCGTTCCCGATGACCATCTTCGAGAACGTGGCCTACGGCATCCGCCACCACGAGAAGCTGTCCAAGGCCGAGATGAACGTGCGCGTGGAACAGGCGCTGCGCCAGGGCGCGCTGTGGGACGAAGTGAAGGACAAGCTGGGCCAGAGCGCGCTGGGCCTGTCCGGCGGCCAGCAGCAGCGCCTGTGCATCGCCCGCGCGGTGGCGCTGCGCCCGGACGTGCTGCTGCTGGACGAGCCGACCTCGGCGCTGGACCCGATCTCCACCAGCCGCATCGAGCAGCTGGTGGAGGAACTGAAGAACGATTACACCATCGCCATCGTCACCCACAACATGCAGCAGGCCGCGCGCGTGTCCGACTACACCGCCTTCATGTACCTGGGCGACCTGATCGAACACGACCGCACCGAAGTGATCTTCTCCAACCCCTCCAAGCAGCAGACCGAGGACTACATCACCGGTCGCTTCGGCTGAGGCCGGCCACCGGCGCGGCACTGCCGCGCGGCCTGCCCGACGCCCGTCCGTGAACGGCGACATCCGCACCTCGAACGCCCTGCCCCTGCCACTCCCGGCACCTGCAACCAGCGAGCATTCCATGAATCTTCCCAACGACCACATCGTCAAGAGCTACGACGAGGAACAGCAGCGTCTGGTGGCCGAAATCCTGCGCATGGGCGAAATGTCCGTGGCCCAGCTCGAAGCCGCGCTGGATGTGATCGAACGCCGCGACGAGAAGGCCGCCCTGCACCTGGTCGCCAATGACGAGGCCATCGACCAGCTCGAGCAGCAGATCAGCCATGACGTGATGCGGCTGGCGCTGCGCGGGCCGATGGCGCGCGACCTGCGCGAGATCCTGGCCGGCCTGCGTATTCCGGCCGACATCGAGCGCATCGGCGATTACGCCGCCAACGTCGCCAAGCGTTCCATCGCGCTGGTCGCGGTGCCGCCGCTGCCGCAGATCCAGGGCCTGCGCGCGTTGGGTCGGCTGGCCGCGCAGCAGGTACGGCGCGCCATGGACGCCTACCGCGACAACGACGCCGAGGCCGCGCTGAAGCTGCGCGAGGATGACGCCCGCCTGGACGCCCAGTACACCGCGCTGTTCCGCGAGCTGCTCACCTACATGATGGAAGACCCGCGCAACATCACCCCGTGCACGCACCTGCTGTTCATGGCCAAGAACCTGGAGCGCATCGGCGACCATGCCACCAACATCGCCGAGAACGTGTGGTTCCTGGTCAAGGGCGAGCAGCCGCTGCCCCCGCGCGAGAAGCGCGATGAGACCAGCACTGTCGACCACGTCTGATCGGCGGTCATGCGCCTGTCGTCGTGGAAAGCTAACGCTTTTTTCGGCAGGCGCTTGCTAAGCTCCGACCTCCCCCGGCCCAAGCCGATACCGGAGACACCCCGACCATGGCCATCGACATCCGCAAGTCCACCTCACTCGCCCTCGGTGCCGCGCTGCTCGGCAGCCTGGGGGCCGCGCCCGCCTTCGCCATGACCGACCTGGCCCAGGGCTACGCGCTGGGCGCCACCGCGCAGACCCCGCCGACCGCCGGGCAGCAGGCCACCGCCGAAACCGCCAAGACCGAAGATGCAAAGGCCAAGCACACCGCCGAAGGCAAGTGTGGTGAGGGCAAGTGCGGCGCCAGCAAGGACAAGAACACCGACGCCGACGCCAAGGCCGCGGACAAGGCCGCCGGCGCCGCCAAGGCGCATGCCGAAGGCAAGTGCGGCGAGGGCAAGTGTGGCGGCAGCCACTGAGTCATCCGCATCCCACCCGCACTGGCCGGTGCCGGCCGGTGCGGGACTGGGCCTGCGCCGCGCGTTGCTGGATGCGCTGCTGAGTGCGCCGGCAGGTTCTTTTGATTTCCTCGAATGCGCACCGGACAACTGGATCGGTGTTGGCGGCCGGCTGGGCGAGGCGCTGGCCGAGCTGTCGCAACGACATCCCCTGAGCTGTCATGGCCTGTCGCTGTCGCTGGGGGGCCCGGCCCCGCTGGATGTGGATTTTCTCGCCCGTACCCGCAAGTTTCTCGACCGCCACCGCGTGACCCTGTACAGCGAGCACCTGAGCTGGTGCAGCGATGACGGCCATCTGTACGAACTGCTGCCGCTGCCATTCACTGAGGAAGCGGTACAGCACGCGGCCGCGCGCATCCGCCAGACCCAGGACATCCTCGGCCGCCGCATCGCGGTGGAGAACGCCTCCTACTACGCCGTGCCGGGCGCCGGGATGGATGAAGCCGGCTTCATCAACGCGGTGCTGGACGAGGCCGACTGCGAGCTGCTGCTGGATGTGAACAACGTCTACGTCAACGCCATCAACCATGGCTATGACGCGCATGCGTTCCTGGCCACGCTGCCCTCGGCACGCATTGCCAGTTATCACGTGGCCGGCCATCACGATGAGGCGCAGGATCTGAAGATCGACACCCACGGCATGCCGGTGAAGGACGAGGTGTGGGCGCTGCTGGGCCACGCCTATGCGCTGCATGGGGTGCGCCCGACCCTGCTGGAGCGGGATTTCAACTTTCCGCCGCTGGCCGCGCTGCTGGCCGAAGTGGACCAGATCCGCCAGCTGCAACAGGCGGCCGATGCGGGTGCGGTTTACGCCCATGGCTGAGTCCCTGCGCGAGCTGCAGTTCCGCTTTGCCGCGCACCTGCGTGACCCGCAGCGGCAACCGCCCCCGGCGCAGATCGATCCGCGCCGCCTGCAGGTCTATCGCGAGCTGTATTTCAACAACATCCAGAGCCTGCTGGCGGCCAATTTCCCGGTCATCGCCGGCACGCTGGGTGAGGAACGCTGGCTGCCGCTGGTGCGCGCGTTCTGCCGCGAGCATCGTGCCCACACCCCGCTGTTCCCCGAGATCGGCCAGGAGTTCATCCACTTCCTCGACCAGCAGCCCGTCCGCGCCGATGCGCCGTGGCTGCTGGAGCTGGCCCACTACGAATGGATCGAGCTGGCGCTGAAGATCAGCGATGCGCCGCTGCCCGCGCATGACCCGGCCGGTGATCTGCTGGCGCAGGTGCCGGTGCTTTCACCATGGTGTCGGGCGCTGGCCTACACCTGGCCGGTGCACCGCATCGCCCCGGGCTACCAGCCGCTGCAAGCGCCGGCGCAGCCCACGCTGCTGCTGGCACGCCGCCAGCCCGACGGCGCGATTGTCTTTTCGCAGCTGTCGCCCTTGCTGTACCGGCTGCTGGAACGGCTGGAGCAGCTGCCGCGACAGTGTGGCCGCCAGCACCTGCAGGAGCTGGCGGCAGAGGCCGGGGTCCACCCGGACGCGACGTTCCTGGACAATGCCGCGGCGATGCTGCGGCAACTGGCCACCAGCGGCTGCATTGTCGGCACCACCACGCCGGCCTGAGCCGCGCGCGCTTCAGCCACCAGCGCACGGCCAGGCAAAGTGCTCTGCTACCCTATTGCGATGAGTGCGACACGAAGGTTCGCGTCGTCCCTAGGTCTGAGTGCCTTTAATACTCCTTACTCACCTACCCCTTCGGGGGCCTACTGAAATCCGCAAGCGGAGTCGGGTAGCACCGTCAGACTCCGCCGCAAGGGCAGGGTTTGTCGTGCATGGAAATCCCACACGACCTGTCGTGTCCTTGTGTTTCAATAAGTTAGCTTGCAAGAAGCTGACATTCTCACCACGCGAACCTGTGTCTTGTGGATCATTGTCCTGCCTGTCTGGATGACAGGAAGTTGGACTTGGTGTGTGACCACCAATAGCCTGAAGTGGCGTGCGTCTCTGGCAACGGAGGGGTGCGAAGCCCACTGAACAAGTCCCCCGCAAGGGGCGCAACAACCGCGAGGTTTTCGCGCAGATTCCGGTAGCAGCAGACCGGATGAGGGGCGAGGCTGGCTGAAATGGGCAACTTTTGTGAACTATCGATAAACGTCGCGAATAGGAAAATGCTCAAGCTGCTAACGGGCATTCTATGGCTGGTCATTCCGCTTCATCGACGGGATGCGTCACCAAGAAGAGCCATCGGCGAATAGATAGGCCCTACCTTAGTCGTGTGATCTACAAGGAACGTGGTAAGCCCGTATTCCTGCCCTCCGGGCAGGCCGACTGCAAGGAAGGCTGTGGGGAATGCGGGTAAGGGAGGTCGGAGAAAGCAAATGCCGGTCTGTAATGGACCGGATACGCCCACTTCCGACTGGTCTGTACTCGCGTAACACCTGATTGACCTCACCAATGTGGACGGAAGACTCGTCCACATCACTTGACCCCGACCGGGCGCATGACGCCCTTTCGGGGACGCTCTGTGCCTTCGGCCGTGGTTATTCAACGGAAGGAACGAAGCATGAGAGTGACCACACCTTGTGGGCCTGCGCGTTCCCGCGTCCCTGACAACTGGCACCAGATCGACTGGCGCCGGGTGGAAAGGAATGTGCGGGGAATACAGGTCCGTATCGCGAAGGCAACGCAGGAAGGCCAATGGCGCAAGGTGAAAGCCCTGCAACGCTGGCTGACCCGCTCGTACTGCGGCAAGGCAATGGCCGTACGACGAGTGACAGAAAACCAAGGCTCCAGAACGCCAGGGATCGACAAGGAAATCTGGAAGGAACCAGAAGCCCGCGTGGAAGCGATAGGCAAGATGCAGCGGCGGGGTTACAAGCCCAAGCCTTTGCGTCGTGTCTTCATCCCCAAGGCCAATGGCAAGGAACGTCCGCTGGGCATCCCGACGATGTTGGATCGGGCCATGCAGGCGTTGTACTTGCTGGCACTGGAACCGGTAAGTGAGTCAAGCAGCGATCCCAACAGCTACGGCTTCCGGATCAACCGCTCGACGCACGATGCCATGGGCCAGCTGTTCGTCTCCTTGTCCCGGAAAGCATCCGCCGAATGGGTATTGGAGGCTGACATCAAGGGGTGCTTCGACTGGATCAACCACGACTGGCTGCTGCGCAACGTCCGCATGGATCGCGTGGTAATCGGGAAGTGGTTGAAGGCCGGAGTCATCCACAAGGGCCTGCTTCAGAAGACCGAAGCAGGGACGCCACAGGGCGGCATCATCAGCCCGACATTGGCAAACGTGACACTGAATGGGCTGGAATCAGGTCTGCACGCGCATCTCATCGCGCAGGTGGGCAAGACAAAGGCCAAGAGACTCAAAGTGAATGTGGTGCGGTATGCGGATGACTTCGTGATCACCGGCAAATCAAAAGAGCTGCTGGAACAGGAAGTGAAGCCATGGGTGGAAAAGTTCCTCAAGGAGCGAGGGCTGGAACTATCCATGGAGAAAACGCACATCGTGCACATCGACGACGGGTTCGATTTCCTCGGGTGGAACTTCCGCAAATACGCGGGAAAACTACTCATAACGCCGAGCAATAAGAACGTGCAAACGTTCTATCGCAAAGCGAAGGAGGTCATCAGTGGACACAAAACGGCAAGGCAGGGGGAGTTGATCGCCCTGCTGAACCCGATGCTGCGAGGCTGGGCGAACTACCACAGTCCTGCAGTAGCCAAGAAGGCGTTCAGTCGCATGGATCACCTGCTGTTCCGGGCGATCTGGCGATGGAGCAAACGGCGGCACCCGGGGAAGAGGATGGACTGGATCAGGAAGAAGTATTTCCACTCGGTTGAACTTCGGAACTGGATATTTGCCGCGCCAAAGATGGACAACAACGGAAAATGGCGGACAGCAACGCTACTGAAGCTGGCCGACACGCCGATCCGCAGGCACGAGAAGGTGAAGGGGAGCTACAACCCCTTCAATCCGGAACATGAGAAGTACGGGGAAACCCTGCGCCAACAGCGCCTGCTGCACAGCAGGCGCCACCGGACGCAATGGACGACCCTGTTCCGATCACAAGCCGGGTGCTGTGCATTGTGTGGTGGGGCGATAACGCGGGAAACCGGGTGGCACGACCATCACATCGTCTACAGGGCGATGGGTGGGTCGGATACACTGGCCAACCGCGTTCTTCTGCACCCGATATGTCATTCCCGAGTCCATCAACTTGGTTTGAACGTTGTGAAGCCGGCCTCCCCACGGAGGCTTTAATCAGGCTTGAGCCGTATGCGGGGAAACTCGCACGTACGGTTCTTAGGGGGGGGGGCTCATGCAAGTGAGCCCTCCCACCCGACATGAACACGTTGAGCCCTCGGCCCCCCGACCCGCTTTCACGCCGATGGCGCAGCGCTTCCGCGGTTTCCTGCCCGTCGTGGTGGACGTGGAAACCGGCGGCTTCGACTGCACCCGGCACGCCTTGCTGGAAATTGCCGCGGTCCCGGTGGAAATGGACGAAAACGGCCTGCTCTATCCCGGCCAGACCGCCAGCGCGCACGTGATTCCGGCCGAAGGAACCGAGATCGATCCCAAATCGCTGGAAGTGACCGGCATCGTGCTCGATCACCCGTTCCGCCTGGCCAAGCCCGAACGCGAGGCGCTGGAACATGTGTTCGCACCCGTGCGCGCGGCAATGAAGAAGTACCACTGCCAACGCGCGATCCTGGTCGGCCACAACGCCCACTTCGATCTGAACTTCGTCAATGCCACCGTCGCCCGCAGCGGCCACAAGCGCAACCCGTTCCATCCGTTCAGCGTGTTCGATACGGTGACCCTGGCAGGCGTGGCCTACGGCCAGACGGTATTGGCCCGTTCGGTGCAGGCCGCCGGCTTCGACTGGGACGCCAACGAGGCCCACAGCGCGGTCTACGACACCGAGCAGACCGCGCGCCTGTTCTGCAAGATCGTCAATGCGTGGCCGTCGTCGCCGCTGGGCGCCCTCTCCCGTTAACCCTCGCAGATGCGGTCGCGGCCTTCACTCTTGGCCCGGTAGAGGGCCAGATCCGCGCGTGCGTACAGCTGTTCCGGGGCCTGATCGGCCGCGCCCAGCTGCACCACGCCGGCGCTGAAGGTCAGGTGCAGCCCGGCGATATCGGCCCAGTCCGGCTGCGCGTGGAACAGCTCGCGCAGCCGCTCGCTGATGCGCAGGGCCTCCGCCAGCGGCGTGTCGCTGAGGATCAGTGCGAATTCCTCGCCGCCCAGCCGCGCCGCCAGGTCCGATTCGCGACAGCCGCTGCGGAGCAGACGGCCAACCTTGCGCAACACTTCATCGCCGACGCCGTGGGACCAGGTGTCATTGACGTTCTTGAAGTGGTCGATATCCAGCACCACCAGCGACAGCGGCTGGCCATTGCGCGAGGACCGGGTCATCTCGCGCGCCAGGGTCTGGTCGAACGCGCGGCGATTGGCCAGCCCGGTCAGCGCATCCTCCCGCGCCTGCCGCTCGAAAGCCTCGGCCTGCTCGCGCAGACGCTCGGCCAGCGTGCTCTTTTCCTCGTTGGCGGCCAGCAGGTGGTCGGCCTGCAATTTCAGATCGTGGGTGCGCTCCTCCACCAGCCGCGCCAGACGGGCGTTGTTGGCCTCGTAACGATGGATCACGTAGCGGAACAGCGCATACAAGGCCAACAACACCAGCAGCAGCGCCGCGAAATGGACATCCAGCCGCTGCCACCACAGCGGCTGGACGGTGAACTGCCACAGGGCCGCCCCCTCGCTCCAGCGGCCATCCGGATGCGCCGCCGACACGTGCAGGGCGTAGTTGCCCGGCGGCAGGCCCACATACTCCACGCCGCGCTGGTTGCCGCGCTCGACCCAGTCACGCTCCAGTCCTTCCAGCCGGGTGCGGTAACGGATCCGGTCGGACATCAGATAACTGAGCCCGACATAGTTCACCGCCACCCGCAGCCCGCCGGGAATCATCTTCGCCTCGCCGCTGCGCCAGTTCAGCGGTTCGCCATCCAGCCGCACGTTTTCGATCACCGCCGTCGGTGGCGGACGTGACTGGAAGCGCTGCAATGCCGCCGGTTGCACCGTGGTGACGCCACCGGCGGTAGCCACCCAGATGCTGCCATCGCGCCGGCGGACGGCCGCCGGCCCCGAGCTGCCATTGGCCTGCGCGCTGGCGACCCCGTCGATCTCGCGGTACATCACCCCCTCCAGCCGGGGCCGCGTGCCATCGGCCACCGCCTGCAGCTGCTGCGCGTCCGTGCGCCAGATGCCGCGATTGCTGCTCAGCCAGACATTGCCCAGCGCGTCGGGCACCAGCTCGAACACCGTATCCACCGGCAGCCCGTGTTGCAGCCCCACGTGCGCCAGGCCGTTGCCGGTGTAGCGGTAGAGACCACGGTCGCTGGTGATCCACACCGCATCGTCAATCTGGCGGAAGCCGTATACGGCGCGCGCATCGCCAAGTTTGGCGATATCGATCTTCTGGGCGCGTCCGCCCTGCATGCGCCACACGCCTTCGGTGGTACCGATCCACAGGGTGTCTTCCAGCCAGCTCAACGCCAGCACCACCGTGCGCGGCATGCCCGGAAGCACCACCGGCACGGCGCGCCCGTTTTCCAGCTGCAGCACCCCGTGGGCCGAGCCCAGCCACACCCGGCCGTCGGGCGCGAGCGCGATCGCCCGGTAGTTGCCACGCGGCACCTCCTCCCCGGGCCGGTACCGCTGCACACGGCCACGGTCGTCGATATGGAAGACGCCCTCGCCACGGGTGCCGATCCAGACGTCATCCCGGTTCCCGGTAGCCAGCGCCAGTATCGAAGGCTGGCGTTCGCCGGGCCGCAGGGCGACCGGCTCGATCCGCCCATCGGGCAGCATCCGGTCCAAGCCACTGCTGCTGCCTATCCACAGCGCCCCGTTGGCATCTTCGGTGAGCGTGCGGATGAAATCGCCACTGAGTCCATCGCTATGGGTGTAGCTGTTGAACAGGGCCTCGCGCAGGCGCAACAGACCGCCATTCAAGCCGACCCAGATGCTGCCTTCCTGGTCCTCCAGCAGGCTGATGACCCGCGAGTCGAGCAGCGCCCCGGTCGAGCGCAGATGCTCGGCGCCCTTTTCGCCCAACCGCCACAGCCCGTTGTTTTCGGTCCCCACCCAGACCTCCCCGTGGCGGTCCAGCAGCATCTCGGTGAGCTGGCCCACGCCGGGAAGCCGGTGTTTGAGTACCAGATGCTCGCCTTCCATCCGGTAGAGATGGTCGGCCGCCACCACCCACAGCGAGTGATCCGGTGCCAGATAGGGCCAGGCCAGACCGGGCGGAAGATCGAACGCGGCAGGCGCGCGCTTGATCACGCCGTCGACATCCAGATACAGCAGGCCGTCGAAGGTTCCTATCCAGACCCGGTCACGCCCGTCCACCGCCATGTGGGTGAAATTGACCGCATCGCGCAGCGCCGCCGGCGGCAGGAAATGATGGAAGCGGCCATCCGGGTCCAGCCGGCCAAGTCCGGTGCCTTCATACAGCAGCCACAGCCGGTCGCGGCTGTCCTTGTGCATGGCCTCGATCATGACCGCCGGCGCATCGCCGTGGGGCGGCCGCCACTGCTGCCAACGGCCCTTCTGGTCGAAACGGGTGACATTGCCGCGCGAATCCCCCACCCACAACGCGCGCTCCCGGTCCACGTACAGGGTGCCGATGCCGTTGTCCGGCACGGGAGGACGGCTGTTGCGATCGAACACGGTGAAATCCAGCCCGTTGTAGCGGGCCAGCCCTTCCCAGGTGGCGAACCATAGATGGCCGTCAGGAGTCTGCGCGATATCCCGCAACGTGTTGTGCGGCAGGCCGTTGCGGCTGGTCCAAAGGTCGCGGCTGTAATCGTTCAGCGCGGTGCGGCTGGACTGGCTCCAGGCGGGCCACGCGGCCATCAACAACAGCAGAAACAACGACAACGCGCCGCTTACCCGCCGCCCGGCGGGCAAGCGCATACGACCTGCGCTGTCTGCCAGGTAAGCCTTATGACCGGTTTCCGATTCCATCGTGGACGATCTGCTCTTGCATGCGCCCCCGGCCTGGCGCGCCCCTGAATACCGGGTCCCGGGGAAGCCACGGCGCGCCTGCAACGACAACGCCGCCATCCTCCGACAGCTTCAACCTACACCACTTGCCCGCGACCGGCGGCAACCATTCCCATTTGCCGCGCGGGCCACGGGACATCCCGCCACCGTGACAGCAGCGGCGAACGGCGGCTCGGGAAGAGATCAAAATGCGGCCGGACATGGCGAATGCCCCATCGCCCGACTCTGCCGGCTGGCACCGCGTCCATCGCGGCACGTCCATCCGCCGGCAGCCCCCTGTTGGCCCGGCAGATGCTAACCGGCAAACGTAAGAGCCCAGGCGGTGATCGCGCAGGCTGCCTGTCCAGGCGATCACGCGGATCGCCCGTCCCACCCTCCCTTCGGGTATCGGCAGAAACCCGCACCCGGGGATGCACTGGCGAGCTGGCGCGGCAGGCGCCCGTGGCGGCTTCGCACCGGCGCACCGCGGTCGCAGCCATAAAAAAGCCCCGCTGATGGCGGGGCTTTGGGTGGCAACGGAGCGGTTCAGACCAGGCGCTGGCGCACCGCCTCAAACAGCACCACGCCGGTGGCCACCGACACGTTGAGGCTTTCGATATCGCCCGGCATCGGGATGCGCACCAGCCCATCGCAGGTCTCGCGGGTCAACCGGCGCAGGCCATCACCCTCGCCGCCCATCACCAGCGCCACATTGCCACGCAGGTCGAGCTGATGGATGGTCTGGTCCACTTCACCGGCCAAGCCGTACACCCACACGCCCAGCTTCTGCATGTCCTTGATACAGCGCACCAGATTGGTCACCGCCACCACCGGGATACGGTCGGCGGCACCGGCGCTGGTCTTGCGCACGGTGGCGTTGACCGGCGCGCTCTTGTCCTTGGGAATCACCACCGCGGTGACGCCGGCAGCGGCCGCGCTGCGCAGGCAGGCGCCGAGGTTGTGCGGGTCCTGCACCTCGTCCAGCACCAGCACCAGCGCCTTGCCGCCAGCGGCCTCGATCAGGCCTTCCAGCTCGTTCTCGGCCCACAGCTTGGGCGCGGCGTAACGGGCGACCACGCCCTGATGGCGGACCTGTCCGGCCACGCCACCCAGTGCCTGGGCGTTGACCTTGCGCACGTCGATGCCTTTCCGCAGGGCTTCTTCCTCGATTTCCACCAGACGCGGATTCTTGGCGCCGGCCTCGATCAGCACTTCGCGGACATTCTCCGGGTCTTTTTCAATCGAGGAAGCCACGGCATTGACGCCGACGATCCACTGGTTCTGCTTGCTCATGGGCGTCACATGGGGAAAAACGGGGGGTGGCAATGGTAGGCCCATTCGGTCCGGCCCGCAGCTGCCACCGGCCTGCGGACCGCGCGACGGGCGGCCGCCTGCCGGCAGCCGCCATCGACATCAGTACTTCTTTTTGCTGCGTTTGGCCGGTTTGCCACGCTCAGGCAGTGACGGCACGTCCGCCGCCTGGCCGCCCTTGCGCTCGACCAGGCGGAAGTCGATCTTGCGCTCCTCCATGCTGGCCTTGAGCACCAGAATGCGGACCCGGTCACCGAGCCGGAACTCGCTGCCGTTGCGCTCGCCGCTGAGCATCTTGCGGATCGGATCGAACTTGTAATAGTCGTGCGGCAGCTGGGTGACGTGGACCAGACCGTTGACCTTGGAGTCGTCAAGTTCGACGAACAGTCCGAAGCTGGTGACACCACTGATGACGCCTTCAAACTCGCCACCGACATGTTTTTCCATCCACGCGGCGCGATACCGCTCATCCACCTCACGCTCGGCCTCGTCGGCGCGACGCGCACGCTCGGAGCACTGCAGCGACAACGCACTCATCTGATGCGGGGTGTAAAGGAATTTTTCCGGGCGGGCGCCCGTCAGCGCATGCTTGATCGCCCGATGCACCAGCAGATCCGCGTAGCGGCGGATCGGCGAGGTGAAATGCGCGTACGCCTCCAGCGCCAGACCGAAGTGACCGTTGTTGTCGGGTGAATACACCGCCAGCGACTGGCTGCGCAGCAAGACCGACTCCAGCAACGCCGCATCCGGCCGCTCGCGCACCTTCTTCAGCAGCTTGGTGTAATCGCCCGGCTGCACTTTGCTCCACGGCGGCAGACTCAGTTTGAACTCCTTGAGGAATTCAAGCAGGTCCGCATATTTGGATTCCGGCGGCCGCTCGTGCACCCGGTACGGCGCCGGCACATGCGACGCCAGCAGGAACTTGGCAGCCTGCACATTGGCCGCGATCATGCACTCCTCGATCAGCTTGTGCGCCGCATTGCGCACCAGCATGCCGGCCTGGGTGACCTCGCCGCGATTGTCCAGCTCGAAGCGGACTTCCGAGGTTTCAAACTCGATCGCGCCGCGCTTCTCGCGCGCTTTTTCCAGCAGCTTGTACAAGTTGTAGAGATGTTCGATGTGCCCCAGCTGGGGACCGATTGAAGCGCGTGCATCGGCGTCATTCTCGCCAACGGCCTTCCACACCTGGTCGTAGGTCAGACGCGCATGCGAGCGCATCACCGCCTCGTAGAACTTGGACTGGGTGACCTCGCCGTCACTGTCCACCTGCATATCGCAGACGAAACACAGGCGGTCGACATTGGGGTTCAGCGAGCAGATGCCGTTGGAGAGCGTCTCCGGCAGCATCGGTACAACAAAGCCCGGGAAGTACACCGAGGTGGCGCGCTTCTGCGCCTCGTCGTCAAGCGGGGTGCCGGGCCGCACATAATTGGACACGTCGGCGATCGCCACCACCAGGCGGTAGCCCTGACGGTTGCGGATGCGGAAACCCTGGCGATTGCTTTCGCAATACACCGCGTCATCGAAATCCTTGGCGTCAGCACCGTCGATGGTGACCAGCGGCATGTCACGGAGGTCGACACGACCGCCGATCATTTTCTGCTCCACTATCAGCGGCACCGCGGCGGCTTCATCCAGCACTTGCTGCGGGAATTCGTGCGGCAGCTCATGGCCGTGGATCGTCGCCTCCACCACCAGCGACGGTGTCAGCTTGTCGCCCAGCACGGCGATGATGCGACCGATCGGCGGACGCCGGGTGTCCGGCGCCTGCGTCAGCTCGCACACCACCAGCTGCCCGTCTTTGGCGCCGCCGGTGGCATCGGCCGGAATCTGCACGTTGCGCTGGATCCGCTTGTCATCGGGCACCAGATAGCTGATGCCCATTTCCACGGTAAAGCGCCCGATCAGACGGTTGACGCCTCGCTCCAGCACGCGCGCGATGGTGCCTTCACGGCGGCCTCGGCGATCGATGCCGGTGACATTGGCCAGCGCGCGATCACCGTGCATGACCTTGCGCATCTCGTACGGCGGCAGGAACAGGTCATCGCCGCCCTCATCCGGGCGCAGGAAACCGAAGCCTTCCGGGTTGGCGATCACCACGCCGGGAATCAAGCTCAACTGCTGCACCGGGGCGAAGCCGCCGCGACGGTTCTGGACCAGCTGGCCATCACGCACCATCGCGCCCAGGCGTTTGCCCAGCGCCTCGGCCCGGTCAGGCTCGGTCAATCCCAGGTGCCGCCCGAGCTCCTCGGCGTTCTGCGGCCCGCCACAGCGCTCGAGTACCTGCAAGATCGCCTCGCGACTGGCGATGGGCTGCTCGTAACGCTCGGCCTCGCGCGATGCATAGGGGTCATCGATCGTGGATACCGGCGCCGGCTTACGACGGCCACGCACAAAACTCTGCGGTGCACCGTTGTCTTTGGATCTGCTGCGACCGGGCTTGGCCGGCGCGGCCAGGCTGTCTGGCATCCAGGGCGGCAGCTTGCCTGATTTGGAGGATTTGCCCGGCGCTTTACCCGGTGCTTTGCCCGGCTTGCTGCCGGGGGCGGACTTGTGGACCTTGTCGGTCCCAGTGGTCTTTTTGTTTTTCATTGGCCTCCATGGTACCCGCTGATTGCTGTATGCAGTGCAGACCGTGCCACACGCCGTCGTTACGAAATAAAGCGTTGACAAACACCTGCGCCCTATTCAAAATCGCC
Source organism: Stenotrophomonas pictorum JCM 9942 (assembly GCF_001431585.1). Taxonomy (NCBI): domain Bacteria; kingdom Pseudomonadati; phylum Pseudomonadota; class Gammaproteobacteria; order Lysobacterales; family Lysobacteraceae; genus Stenotrophomonas; species Stenotrophomonas pictorum. Next base: position 45,886 of record NZ_LLXS01000009.1, read on the forward strand.
GGCCTGAAGTGCCCAGGTGGCGGAATTGGTAGACGCACTAGCTTCAGGTGCTAGCGGGGGCAACTCCGTGGAGGTTCGAGTCCTCTCCTGGGCACCACGTTCAACGATCAGACCCGCGCAAGCGGGTCTTTTCGTATGTGCGATTGCCGTCATCCTGTTGCGCAGATTGCCACGACGAACCGCGAGGGACGAGATCGTCGAATCGCACTGCAAAGTTGTTGACGCTTTGCAAAACGGCCTGCATAATCTCGCTCCTGAGTCGCCCAGGTGGCGGAATTGGTAGACGCACTAGCTTCAGGTGCTAGCGGGGGCAACTCCGTGGAGGTTCGAGTCCTCTCCTGGGCACCATGACTCAAACGAAACAACCCGCGAAAGCGGGTTTTTTTGTGCCCGCTGATCGGACCGTTCTTCCAGCGTCACATCTTCATCATTTTTGTTGACAGCCTGCGTCGCGGCCGGCACAATTCCGGTCCTGAGTCGCCCAGGTGGCGGAATTGGTAGACGCACTAGCTTCAGGTGCTAGCGGGGGCAACTCCGTGGAGGTTCGAGTCCTCTCCTGGGCACCATGACTCAAATGAAACAACCCGCGAAAGCGGGTTTTTTCGTTTCTGCCGTTTGAAATTCTTTCCCCGGCAACCCGAAAAAAAAGCGCGCCAGCGCGCGCTTTTTTAATTGTCCCAAATTCCTGCATGCCGCCGCGCTCAATGCCCTCCGGCCGAAGCGGCGCCCGCCCCCGCACCGAAGGGGGGCTTGGCCAGCCACACGAACACGATGATCGCCAGGAACACCCAGCCCAGCAGCAGGAAGATGTCGTTGAAGCCCATCTGCGACGCCTGGTGGCCGATCATGTTGTCCAGCAGCGCGGCGCCATGCTGCAGATCGCCCTGCCCCATCGCGGTGATCCGCTCGTGCATGCCGGGCTCGTAGACCGAAATGTGCGCGGTCAGATCGGCATGGTGCTGCTGGGTGCGCCGCGACCACAGCCAGGTGGTCAGCGAGGCGGCGAAGCTGCCGCCCAGCGTGCGCAGGAACGTCGCCAGCCCTGAGCCGGCCGCCACTTCACGCCCATCCAGATCCGACAGCAGGATCTGCAGCACCGGCATGAAAAACAGTGCCACGCCTGCCCCCATCAGCAACTGGATGCCGGCCACGTGCGCGAAGTTCACCTGCAGGTTGAAGCCCGAGCGCAGGAAACAGGTGATCGACAGCACCAGAAACGCCATGGAGGCGAGCATGCGCATATCGAGCTTGCCACCGTACTTGCCCAGCAGCGGGGCCAGCATGATCGGCAGGATGCCCAACGGCGCGGTGGCCAGCCCGGCCCAGATCGAGGTGTAACCCAGATCGCGCTGCAGCCACAGCGGGATCATCAGCGCGACGCTGAAGAACGCGGCGTAACCGACGATCATCGCCAGCGTGCCGGCGCGGAAATTGCGATGCCGCAGCAGGCGCAGATCGACGATGGGATCCTTGTCGGTCAGCTCCCAGATCAGGAACACCGCCAGCGCCACCACCGCGACACATGCCAGCACCACGATCTTGGTCGAGGCGAACCAGTCCTCCTCGTTGCCCAGATCCAGCAGCAGCTGCAGGCAGCCCACGCCAATCACCAGCGTGACAAGGCCGACATAGTCCATCTTCGGCTTCTCGATCTGCTCGACCCGGTGCCGCAACTGGCCGCCGACGATCACCGCGGCGATCACCCCCAGCGGCACGTTGATCAGGAAGATCCATTCCCAGCTGTAGTTGTCGGTGATCCAGCCACCGAGGATCGGTCCGGCGACGGGCGCCACCACCGTGATCATCGCCAGCAGCGCCAGCGCTTGCCCGCGTTTCTCACGCGGGTAGATCGAGACCAGCAGCGACTGGGTGATCGGGTACATCGGCCCGGCGACAAAGCCTTGCAGCGCGCGCGACGCCACCAGCATGCCCATGCTCTGCGCGATACCGCACAACAGCGAGGCCAGGGAGAACGCCACCGTTGCCCATACAAACAGCTTGACCTCGCCAAAGCGGCGGCTGGCCCAGCCGGTCAGCGGCAATGCGATGGCGGTGCTGACCGCGAAGGAGGTGATGATCCAGGTGGCCTGCTGCGAGCTGGCGCCCAGGTTGCCGGCGATGGTCGGCAGCGAGACATTGGCGATCGTCGTATCGAGCACCTGCATGAACGATGCAAGCGCCAGTCCGGCGGTGCACAGCGCCAGGTTGGCCGGCCCCGCACCTGCGTGGGCGGCCGGCGCCGCGGGAGCTTGAGCGGACATGGCGACCTCAGCTGGCGCGCGCGGACGGCGGCAGGTTGTCCTGGATGATGCGGTGGATCAGCGCATCGGCCGCCTGCAGCTGCTGGCCGTAGACCTGCGTGCCATACACCGTGCCCGTGGCGGCCTGGGCCGGCAGCACACCGCCCTGCTGGTCGTGCAGGTTGACCTCGGCTTTCATCGACAGCCCGATCCGCAGCGGATGCTCGGCCAGCTGCTTTTCATCGATGGCGATACGCACCGGCACGCGCTGCACGATCTTGATCCAGTTGCCGCTGGCATTCTGCGCCGGCAGCAGCGAGAACGCCGAGCCGGTGCCCATGCCCAGGCTGGTGATGCGGCCGGCATAGCGCACATCGCCGCCGTACAGATCCGAGCGCAGCTCCACCTGCTGTCCCAGTCGCATGTGGCGCAGCTGGGTTTCCTTGAAATTGGCTTCCACCCACATCTGCTCGGTCGGCACCACCGCCATCAGCACCGCGCCGGGCTGCACGCGCTGGCCAACCTGCACCGAGCGACGGGCAACATAGCCGGTCACCGGCGCGACGATACCGGCACGGGCATGGTTCAGATACGCCTGGCGCAACTGCGCCGCGGCGGCCTGCACATCGGGCTGGGTGGCGATGACGGTGTCATCGACCAGCGCGCGACTGCGCTCCACGGTCTCGCGTGACCCGGCCACGGCCGCCTCGGCGGCAGCGAGTTCGTCACGGGCGTGGGCCAGCTCCTCATTGGAAATCGCACCGCTGGCGGCCAGATCCTTGCGCCGCGCGAAGTCCTCGCGGGCACGCTTGACGCTGATCTGGCGGGCATTGAGCTCGGCCTGCGCGCCTTCCACGCTGCGGTACAGGCCGCGCACCTGGCGCACCGTGCGCGCCAGATTGGCCTGCGCCTGCTGCATCGCCACGTCGGTATCGGCCGGGTCCAGCTGCACCAGCAACTGGCCCTGCTCCACCTTCATGCCGTCATCGGCGGCGATGGCGACCACCGTGCCACCGACCAGCGGCGTGATCTGCACCTGGTTGCCCACCACATAGGCGTCATCGGTATCCTCGGCCCACCGGCCGAACAGGAAATACCACAGCGCAAAGGCCGCAATCAGCAGCACCACGATCAACAGCAGACCGCGCAGCAGTTTGCGGCGACGGCCGGGAGCGGCCGCAGCCGCGTCGGAAGAAGTCTGACTCATAGAAAGGTTTCTCAGGAATTCGAATTGTTGGACGCAGCGGTCGCCGGCAGGTCAGCACTGGCGGGCGCAAAACCGCCGCCCAGCGCCGCGCTCAGGCCGATGGAGGACGCCAGCTGCTGCGACTGCAGGCTGCTCAGCCGCAGCCGCGACTGCAGCAGCAGGTCCTGCGCGCCCAGCACGTCGAGGTAATTGCCGATACCGGCGCGGTAGCGCTGCCCGGCCAGCGCGAATGCGGCCTCGGCCGTATCCACCGCCTGCTGCTGCGATTCCACCTGCACGTCCAGCGAACGCACCGCGTTGACCTGGTCGGCCACCTCACGCAGCGCCGCCACCAGCGTCTGGTTGTAGTGGGCCACCGCCAGATCGTAGTCGGCATCGGCTTTGGCCAGCTGGGCGCGCAGACGGCCGCCATCGAAAACCGGCAGACTCAGCGCCGGTGCGAGCAAGCCGAAACCCGAGCCGCTTTGCAGCAGCGTGCCCAGATCGCTGGAAACCACCCCGCCGAGCGCGGTCAGATTCAAGCTCGGATAGAAGCGCGCCTTGGCCGCATGGATCTGCTGGCCGGAGGCCTCCACCCGCCAGCGCGCGGCCACCACATCCGGGCGCCGCCCCAGCAGATCACTGGGAAGTACCCCGGGCAATTGCAACGCCAACCGGTTCAGAGCAGTGGGCCTGCCGATCTCACGCCCGCGGTCCGGCCCCCTTCCAAGCAGCGCGGCCAGCGCGTTGCGGGCGAGATCGATCTGCTGCTGCGCCGCCTGCCGCTGTTGCTGTGCCAGCGGCACGCGTGCCTGCGCCTGGCGCACCTGCAGCTCGTTGTCGATACCGGCGCCGCGTCGCTGCCGGGTCAGTGCCAGCATCTTTTCGGCACGCGCCAGCTCCTCGTCGGCCACCTGCTGCAGCTGCCAGGCATGATCCAGCTGGACATAGGCCTGCACGATGGCCGCCGACAGGTCCAGCCGCGCGGCCTGCGCATCCACCGCCGCCGCATGCGCGCGATCCACCGCCGCCTCCCACGCCGCGCGTTTGCCGCCCCACAGATCCACGCCATAGCTGAAATTGGCCACGGCCTGCACGCTGCCCATGTAATGGCCACCCAGCTCATTGCCCACCATCGACTCGGGCAGGGTGATGCCGGTGTAGCCCGGCGACAGCGACAGGCTCGGCTTGCGTTCGGCGCTGGTGCTGGCGCTCTGCGCCTGCGCCTGCCGCAGGCGGGCATCGGCCACCTCCAGCGTCGGACTGTTGCGCAGGCCTTCGGCAATGAGCGCATCCAGCTGGGGATCACCCAGTGCCCGCCACCAGTCCGCGGCCGGGAACCCCGGGGAGCTCAGGTCGTGGCCGGCCAGCGTCCTGCCGGCTTGCAGGCTGTCGGCATCCAGCAGCCGCCCTTGCGGACTGAGCCCGCCACTGCTGGCACAGGCGGCCAGCACCAGCGTCAAGCCGGTCAACAACGCCGGCCGGGCACAGCGGTGCAGGCCATGGGAGAAAAGTCGGGATGTGTTCATGGCAGGCAGAGGGAGTCGCGTACGCGGATCAACAGGGAAAGCAGCTGGGCGCGTTCGGCCGCATCCAGATCGCGCATGGCCACATCGATGGTCTGATCGCCACGCCGCTTGAGCCGCTGCCACAGCGCATGGCCTTCGTCAGTCATGACGATCTGCAGCGCACGGCGGTCCAGGGCATGGGGCTCGCGACGCACGCAGCCCAGCGCTTCAAGCCGGTCCAGCAGCCGGGTCACCGCACTGGGCACCTGGTCGATCGCATTGGCCAGTTCCACCGCGGTGCACGGCGCCATCACCGAGAGCTTTTTCAGCCCCAGGTAATGGGTGAAGCCGATACCGAGGTTCTCTTCGGCCATCGACGCATCCAGCCGGCGCACAAGCTCGTCAAAGACCTGCCGCAGCAACAATCCGAAGCTGGGCGGTTGGGAGGTGTCATCGTTCATGCCGGCAATTTTATTCCATATGGAATTATTCTGTCTAGAACATTTCCATCGAGAACCGGATGAGACACCACCACGGCGGCCCCGCCGCGGCACGGGCGTGACAACCGGCTTGGCATCCCGGCCGTCATCCGGATAATCGACCGATCAGGAAACCGGCGGTCCCGCCGCGCTTCTCACAACAGGTAGCTCCCACCCGCAATGACCGATCTTGCCCGCACCGTTTTCCACGGCTACGAACAGCAGCCGCTGCGCGAATATGCCGAACGCGCCTATCTCGACTATTCCATGTACGTGGTGCTGGACCGCGCCCTGCCGTTCATCGGCGACGGCCTCAAGCCGGTGCAGCGGCGCATCATCTATTCGATGAGCGAACTGGGGCTCAACGCCTCGGCCAAGCCGAAGAAATCCGCGCGCACCGTGGGCGATGTGATCGGCAAATACCACCCGCATGGCGACAGCGCGTGCTACGAGGCGCTGGTGCTGATGGCGCAGCCGTTCTCCTACCGTTATCCGCTGATCGAGGGCCAGGGCAACTTCGGCTCCACCGACGATCCCAAGTCGTTCGCGGCCATGCGCTACACCGAATCCAAGCTGACCCCGATCGCCGAAGTGCTGCTTGGCGAACTGGCCCAGGGCACCACCGACTGGACGCCCAATTTCGACGGCACCCTGGAAGAGCCCTCGTGGATGCCGGCACGCCTTCCGCACCTGCTGCTCAACGGCACCACCGGTATCGCCGTGGGCATGGCCACCGACGTGCCGCCGCACAATCTCAACGAGATCGTCAGTGCGGTGATCCGCCTGATCGATGATCCCAACGCCACCGTCGTCGACCTGTGCGAACACGTGCGCGGCCCGGACTACCCGACCACCGCCGAGATCATCACCCCGGCGGCGGATCTGCGGAACCTCTATGAAACCGGCAACGGCAGCGTGCGCGCCCGCGCCACCTTCCTCAAGGAAGGCAGCAACATCGTCGTCACCGCGCTGCCACACCAGGTCTCGCCGTCCAAGGTGATCGAGCAGATCGCCGCGCAGATGCGGGCCAAGAAGCTGCCGTGGCTGGAGGACATCCGCGACGAATCCGACCACGCCAACCCGGTACGGGTGGTGCTGATCCCGCGCTCCAACCGCGTCGATGCCGAACAGCTGATGGGCCACCTGTTCGCCACGACCGACCTGGAACGCAGCTACCGCGTCAACCTCAACGTGATCGGCCTGGACGGGCGGCCGCAGGTCAAGAACCTGAAGATGCTGCTGTCCGAATGGCTGCGGTTCCGCTATGACACGGTCACCCGTCGCCTCAACCATCGCCTGCAGAAGGTCGAGCGCCGCCTGCACCTGTTGGAAGGCCTGCTGGTGGCGTTCCTCAACCTGGATGAGGTGATCCACATCATCCGCACCGAGGATGAGGCCAAGGCCGCGCTGATCGCCCGCTTCGCGCTGAGCGAGGACCAGGCCGACTACATCCTGGAGACCAAGCTCAAGCAGCTGGCACGCCTGGAAGAAATGAAGATCCGCGGCGAGCAGGACGAGCTGGCCAAGGAGCGCGATTACATCCAGTCGATCCTGGAAAGCACCGCCAAGCTGCGCAAGCTGGTCAAGGACGAGCTGATTGCCGACGCCAAGAAGTTCGGCGACGAACGCCGCTCGCCGCTGGTGCAGCGGGGCGCCGCCCAGGCCATCGACGAGACCGAACTGGTCGCCAGCGAGCCGATGACCGTGGTGCTGTCGGAAAAGGGCTGGGTACGCGCAGCCAAGGGCCACGACATCGACGGCAGCAGCCTGTCCTACCGCGAAGGCGACGGCCTGCTGGGCATCGTCCGCAGCCGCAGCACGCAGCAGGTGGCCTTCATCGACAGCGAGGGCCGGGCCTACTCCACGCCGGTACACACCCTGCCCTCGGCGCGCGGCAACGGCGAGCCGCTGACCGGCCGCTTCTCGCCGGCACCGGGCAGCGCGTTCGTGACCCTGGCCAGCGGCGAGAACAACACCCGCTTCGTGCTGGCCTCCACCCACGGCTACGGCTTCGTCACCCGTTTCGAGAATCTCACCGGCCGCAACAAGGCCGGCAAGGCGATGCTCAACCTGTCCACCGGCTCCAGCGTGTTGCAGCCGGCGGTGGTCGCCAATCCGGAAACCGACCGCATTGTTGCCGTCACCAGCGCCGGCAACATGCTGGCCATTCCGGCCAGCGACCTGCCCGAACTGGACAAGGGCAAGGGCAACAAGATCATCGAGATCCCCAAGGCCAAGCTCTCCACCGAACGGGTGGTCGCGGTGGTCGCAGTGGGACCGGGCAACACCCTGCAGGTCCGCAGCGGCCAGCGCACCATGAGCCTCTCCTTCAAGGAGTTGGAGACCTATATGGGCACGCGGGCCACGCGTGGGCATCTGTTGCCCAGGGGCTGGCAGAAGGTCGAAGGGCTGGATGTCCAGTAATTCACTTTGCTGGCGCGCGGCATGCCACACCATGCTGCGCGCCGACTGAAACAGCGACGGCAAACCTGTCCTCAAGGAAGCACCCATGACATCGGCTGAAGACACACCCCCACAGACGATCTGTCCGGAATGTCAGGGCGACAATCTCTACGCCCATGGCGGCATCAACGCCCGTGGCGGCTACGGCCCTGACCTGTTGCCCGGTACCAGTGGCGTCTTCAGCAGCGCCAAGATGCAGACCATCGTCTGTCGCGACTGCGGCCTGATTCGTTTCTATGCGACCCGCGAAACGCTCGCCCGGATCACGCCAGACAATGGCTGGCGGAAAACCCGCTGAAGAGGAGCGACTCCATGCAACCGGATTTCTGGCTGCAGCGCTGGCACAACGGCCAGATCGGTTTCCATCGCACGGATGTCATGCCGCTGCTGACGCGGCACTGGCCCGCACTGGAGCTGCCGCCCGGCAGCCGCGTACTGGTGCCACTGTGCGGCAAGAGCCTGGACATGCACTGGCTGGCCGCCCAGGGACATCGCGTGCTGGGCGTCGAGCTGTCGTCGCTGGCGGTAGAGCAGTTCTTCGCCGAAGCGGGCCTGACGCCGGCGCGCCATCAAAGCAAGTACGGTGAACACTATCGCGCCGGGCCGATCGAGATTATCTGCGGCGACGCCTTCGCGCTGGACAGCACACTGCTGGCCGATATCGCTGGCGTCTACGACCGCGCCGCGCTGATCGCGCTGCCGCCGGAGCTGCGCCGCCACTATCGCGACACGCTGTACGCGCACTTGCCCGACGGCTGCCGCGGGCTGCTGATCACGCTGGAGTATCCCCAGGAGCAGAAACAGGGCCCGCCGTTCAGCGTGCCGCAGTCTGAAGTGGAGCAGCTGTTCAGCGCGCCATGGCAGACCGCGCTGCTGGAACGGCAGGACATCCTTGAGCAGCAACCCGGCTTCCGGGACCAGGGCGTCGCCGTCCTCTCCACCGCGGCATACCGGCTGCAGTACCGTTGAAACACGCAGGGCGGCCTGCGCCGCCCTGTTTCATCAAAACCCGGCCGGCCTCAATGGGCCGGAGCGTCCTTGGCGTCCATCTTGCTGGTCTGGTACAGCTCCAGGCCGATGCGCTTGATCAGACCCAGCTGCTGCTCCAGCCACCAGGCGTGGTCTTCTTCGGTGTCGCGCAGCTGTGCGATCAGGATGTCGCGGCTGACGTAGTCGCCGTGGGTTTCGCACAGTTTTACGCCTGCAGCGAGGTTGGCGCGCACCTGGTATTCGACCTGCAGGTCCTTCTCCAGCATTTCCATCACGGTCACGCCCGGCTCGAAGCCGTGCGGACGCATGTCCGGATCGCCACCGAGGAACAGGATGCGGCGCAGCAGCGCGTCGGCGTGTTCGGTTTCCTCTTGCATCTCGTGACCGATACGCTCGTACAGCGCCATCAGGCCCTGATCCTCGTAACGGCGGGAATGGATGAAATACTGGTCACGCGCCGCCAGTTCGCCGCGCAGCAGCTCTTTCAGGCATTCGATGACGTCGGGGTTGCCCTTCATGGGGTGCTCCTGATGGTTCGCAATGGGCATAGCCTGCCCCATCTGGCGCGGCGATGATCTAATCGGAATCACTTTCAGTTGCGCTTCGCCCCACGCCGGCTGCACAAGCTGTCTACAATCGCGGCAGAACCGCTACCGGGGATAGGCCTGTGCTGCGTTGGCTGCTGCGTTCGCTGGGGATGCTGTTGGGCTTGCTGGTGCTGTTGCTGCTGATTCTCTGGCTGCTGTTGCGCGGCAGCCTGCCAACGCTGGATGGCCAGCGGGCCTTGCCCGGCCTGAGCGCTGCGGTCAGCGTCGAGCGCGATGCGCTGGGCGTGGTGACGATCAATGCGGCCAATGAGGTCGATATGGCCCGTGCGCTCGGTTATGTGCATGCACAGGAGCGCTTCTTCGAGATGGACCTGATGCGGCGCTCGGCCGCAGGCGAGCTGGCCGAGCTGTTCGGCACCGACGCCCTGCCGCTGGACCGCAAGATGCGCGTGCATCGCCTGCGCGCCCGCACCCATGACAACCTCGCCGTCGCGCTGGACGGAAAACGTGCCGTGCTTGAAGCCTATCGCGACGGCGTCAACGCCGGGCTGGCTGCGTTGCCGTTGCGGCCATGGCCCTATCTGCTGCTGCGCCAACCACCACGTCCCTGGCAACTGGAAGATTCGGTACTGGCCGGGCTGGCGATGTATGCCGACCTGCAGGACCCGGCCAACACCCGCGAACTGGCGCTGGCGCGCCTCAAGAAGGTGGTGCCGCCGGCCCTGTATACGCTGCTCACGCACGATGGCAGCAGCTGGGACGCCCCGCTGTTCGGCGCCGCCCGGGGGGACGCGCTGTTGCCGGATGCGGCAACCCTGGACCTGCGCCGTCCAGCCAGCATCGTGCCGCCTGCGCCGGTCGCGGCGGCGTCCGAGGTCCTGGGCAGCAACAACTTCGCCGTGTCCGGCGCCCTGACCGCCGACGGTCGCGCCATCCTCGCCGACGACATGCACCTGGGCCTGCGGGCACCCAACATCTGGTTCCGCGCACGCCTGCGTTACGCCGATCCGACCGCGCCAGACCGCAAGGTCGATGTCACCGGCTTCACCCTGCCCGGCCTGCCGGCGGTGATCGTCGGCAGCAATACCCGCATTGCGTGGGGCTTCACCAACAGCTATGTCGACACCGCCGACTACACCGCCGTGTCCGCCAATGCACCGCTGCGCATCCATGACGAGGCCATTGCTGTCGCAGGCGCCAAAACCGAAGTACTGCGGGTGCGCGAGAGCGATTGGGGACCGATCCTGTATGAGGAACCGGATGGACACCTTCTGGCCCTGCGCTGGGTCGGTCATCAGCCCGGCGCGGTCCGGCTGGCATTCGCCGACATGGCCAAAGCCGCGGATCTGGACGCCGCGTTCGCAACCGCCAATCGCTCCGGCATTCCGGCACAGAATCTGCTGGTCGCCGACCGCAGCGGCCGTATCGCCTGGCGCCTGATCGGTGCACGCCCCGCGCGTGATCCGGCCTGTCACGCCACGGCGACTGCGCAGGCCAGCTGCCCGCCGTGGCCCATCCGCAGCGACCAGGCGCCGGCACTTGTCGATCCGCCCGATCACCGCCTGTGGACCGCCAACGGCCGGGTGCTTGATGGCGTCGCGCTGGCCGACGCCGGTGACGGCGGCTATGACCTCGGCGCGCGTGCCAAGCAGATCCGCGACGGCCTGTTCGCCCGCGAGCACTTCACCGAACAGGACCTGCTGGCCATCCAGCTCGATGACCGTGCCGTGCTGATGGAGCGCTGGTGGAAGCTGCTGCGGCAGACCGTCGGGCACAGTGACGACCCTGCGCTGCAGCGACTGGAAGCGGCCAGCCGCCAATGGCAGGGTCGAGCCTCCACGGACTCGGTCAGCTATCGGATGGCACGCGGTTTCCGCAGCCTCTTGATGGACAACCTCCAGGGCGCGCTGCTGGCTCCGGCCAGAGAGCAGCTGGGCGATCGTTACCTCGCCCCTAGACTTGCCCAGTTCGAGGGCGTGCTGTGGCCCTTGCTCGACCAGCGCCCGCCGCATCTGCTGCCACCGCCCTATGAAAGCTGGGAGGCGCTGTTGGCCACCAGCGCCCGCCAACTGGAAAAGGATCTGGCCCAACAGGGTCCCGATCTGGCGCAACGCAATTGGGGCGAACGCAACACCGCCGCCATCTGCCATCCGGTCTCGGCAGCGTTGCCACGCCCTCTCAAATCCTGGCTGTGCATGCCGGGCGAGCCCTTGGCAGGGGACGGCGACATGCCGCGCGTGGCCGGCCCGAAGTTCGGCGCTTCGCAGCGGATGGTGGTATCACCCGGCCATGAGGGCGAGGGCATCGTACACATGCCCGGCGGCCAGAGCGGCCATCCACTGTCACCTTTCTGGGGCGCCGGTCACGACGACTGGGTGGAAGGCCGCTCATCCCCGTTCCTGCCGGGTCGCACCGCGCACAGCCTGCGTTTGAGTCCGCGCTAAGCGACCGCGCGGCGCCTGCCCTGGCACCCCCTGCATAGCGGCGTCACTTCAGGCGAACCGTCCACTCCACCTCGAGCAGGGCCTCGGCGTCGAACAGCCGGCTGACCTGCACCCAGCTGGCGGCCGGATACATGCCATCGACGAAGAAGGTCTTGCGCTCGGGAATAGCCGTGATCAGCCCCTCCATATCGGTGGTGTAGACGGTTTCCTTGACCACCTGGCTGCTGTTGGCGCCAAACCGCTGCAGGATTCCGGTCAACTGGCTGTAGCAGCTCTGCACTGCAGCCTGCATGGTTTCACCTTTGCAGGGCACGCCCGACACATACAGCATGTCGCCGTCGCGGATCACGCCGGTATAGCCGATATCGGTTTCCCAGCTCCCCAGCACGTGCCGCTCCAGCGGCCCCTCCGCCGCATGGAGCAGCGGACTGCACAGCAAGCCGAACACCATCATGGGAAGCACGCGCATTGGTTTTCCTTGATTGACTGGACGCGGAAACGGTCACGGACAACCGCCCGCGACAACCGGAAAAAGAATGGCCCGCATCGCTGCGGGCCAGGCATCGACACTCAGCCAGCCAGTGCTTGGTCATGCACACCGGCGACGGCACGTCCGGAAGGATCGGCCATGCTGGCGAAGCTGGCATCCCAGGCAATCGCCGCCGGCGAGGAACAGGCGATCGACTTGCCGCCGGGCACGGTTTCAGAAGCCGCGCGGCTCGGGTAGAACTGCTCGAACAGATGACGGTAGTAGTACGCCTCCTTGGTCTGCGGCGGGTTGTACGGGAAGCGCTTGTCGGCCGCGGCCAGCACGCGGTCGCTGACCTGTGCCTCGGCGTGCGCCTTCAAACCGTCGATCCAGCCGTAGCCGACACCATCGCTGAACTGCTCCTTCTGCCGCCACAGGATTTCCTTCGGCAGGTAGCCCTCGAACGCCTCGCGCAGCACCGCCTTCTCAATGCGGCCGCTGGCCTTGTCGATCATCTTGTGGCGGGCATCCATCTTCATCGCCACGTCCAGAAACTCGCGGTCCAGGAACGGCACGCGCGGCTCCACGCCCCAGGCCATCATCGACTTGTTGGCACGCAGGCAGTCGTAGTTGTTCAAGGCGTCGAGCTTGCGCACCAGCTCCTCATGGAACTCGCGGGCGTTCGGTGCCTTGTGGAAGTACAGGTAGCCACCGAAGATCTCGTCGCTGCCTTCGCCGGACAGCACCATCTTCACCCCCATCGCCTTGATCCGCCGCGCCAGCAGGAACATCGGCGTGGAGGCGCGGATGGTGGTGACATCGTAGGTTTCGATATGGCGGATGACTTCCGGCAGCGCATCCAGACCTTCCTCGAAGGTGTACTCGAAACCGTGGTGCACGGTGCCCAGCGCCTGGGCTGCCACCTCGGCGGCAGCCAGATCCGGCGAGCCCTTCAGGCCGATGGCGAAACTGTGCAGGCGCGGCCACCACGCCTCGCTCTGGTCGCCATCCTCGATGCGATGACGCGCATAACGCGCGGCGACCGCGGCCACCAGCGACGAATCCAGCCCTCCGGACAACAGCACGCCGTAGGGCACATCGGTCATCAGCTGGCGGTGCACGGCGCGCTCGAAGGCTTCACGCAGCTCGGCCAGGGAGACGTCCACGCCTGCCACCGCGTCATAATCGCGCCACGGGCGTTCGTAGTATTTGCTCAGGGTATCGGTGCTGCTGTCATACCAGTGCCCGGGTGGAAACTGTGCGACATCGGCGCAGGTGTCGGACAGCGACTTCATTTCCGAGGCCACGCACAGCCGGCCCTGCTTGTCGTGCCCCCAGTACAGCGGTACCACGCCGATCGGATCGCGGGCGATGATTACACGGCCCTTGGCCTTGTCCCACAGCGCGAAGGCGAAGATCCCGTTGAGGCGGTTCAGATACGAAGCCGGCTCATCTTCCCGATACAGCGCGTTGATCACCTCGCAGTCCGAACCGGTCTGGAACGCATACGGCTGGGTGAGTTCCTTCTTCAGCTCCTGGTGGTTGTAGATCTCACCATTCACCGCCAACGCCAACTGGCCGTCGTCGGACAGCAACGGCTGCGAGCCGCCGGCCGGGTCGACGATGGCTAGGCGCTCGTGCACCAGGATGGCGCCTTCGTCCACGTAGACGCCGCTCCAGTCCGGGCCGCGATGGCGCTGGCGCTGGGATTGTTCAAGCGCCTGCCGACGCAGCGCCTGCAGGTCGTCACCGGATTGCAGGCCGAAAATGCCGAAGATGGAACACATGGGAAAGCTCCTGGGGTTGTGTGGGGACAAGCATTCGAAGCAACGGCTGGCAGAGGTGCAGCCGCTCGGTGTTCCCGCCCGGCCACAAAAAAACCCGCATCGACCGATGCGGGTTTTCTGGTGTCCTGAGCCTGTTGCCTGTCCTAGCTCTGGTCGCAGTCCCGCAGTGGCCGCGCACGATTATTCGCGCGCAGATTGTTGCGGTTGTTGTTATTGACAGCGTTAGCCGGGAACCAGGACATGGGGCAGACCGTATCCCGGTTTTCCGGAGCGCGCAACTGTTGCTGCGGCAACCGATTCAGTGCTCGGGCCGCCAGGTTCCCGGATAATCCGCGCACCGCTGTCTGGACTTCATGGATGAAACCGTTTGCCTTCCGCGTGCTGTTGCACGCCCTGTGCCTGTTCACACTGGCCGCCTGCACCACCACCGCACCACACCGTCCCGTCGACACCACCGAGCGCGAGGCGTTGGCTGCCGCCAGCGACGGCCAGTTCGACTCGGTACTGCGTGTGGCAAATCTCTACCGGGCCCGCAACGACCCGCGGGCGCTGGACTGGTACGCACGCGCCGCGGCGATCCCGCCCCGAACGCACCACAGCACCGGGGTGGAGGAGCAACTGGGAACGATCCTGCAACGCGGCCGCTTGGACAGCAGCGATGCGCCGCAAACACAGGAAGCCAGGGTGCTCAAGCCCTCCCCGCGCAAGGCATTGCACTGGTTCCGCAGCGCCGCCTACCACGGCTCACCCTACGCGATGCGCGATCTGGAGCGCTGGCATGCCGATCGCGGCGATATGGCTGGCGCATTGCGCTGGCGGCTACGCCACGCGGTGTACATGCGCGAGCTGTACAAGCTGGACGCACTGCGCAACGCAACCCGCACCTCACCCGAAGCGGTACGTCTGGCCAGCAAGCAGCCATCAACGAATGCCGCCATCGCCCACATCCAGCGACGGGCTGCCCGTGGCGATGCCGAAGCGCAGGTCGACCTGGGCACCTTGCACGAAGCCGGCATTGGCATGCCCGAGGACAAGAGCGAAGCACTGCGCTGGTATCAGCGCGCCGGCGAACAAGGCAATGTCTACGGCCAGTACTTCGCAGGGCTGGCATTGGGGCGCGGCGGCAGGGGGCTGCAGAAGGATGAAGTTGCAGCGGCGGCGTGGTTCGCCAGAGCCCATGCACAGGAGTTCTACCTGGCCGAGAAATCCTACTGGCGCAAAGCCATCGCTCCACCGTTCTTCATCTTCGAGTAGAACCGCGGTCTGTAGACACATGGACCAGCAGTGCGACAAGACTGCATCAACTGGCGGATATCGCGCAGAATGACGCGCTGGCATCCGCAGAGCTGGACATGACGAACACCGCCGTTTTCCGTGAAGAAACCATCGACCGCGCGCGCATGCAGCAGATCATCCATGCGCATCCGCGTGCAGCGGTGTTCGAATCCTGCACATTGGACGAAGGCGATTTCTCGCGACTGGACATGGACGGTTTCCAGTTCAACCAGTGCTCGCTGGCCGGTGCGCACTGGCTGGCTGCATCGCTGGAAGAAAGCCAATGGCAGAAGTGCCGTGGCGGCCAGTGCGACTTCAGCTCGGCGCAGCTCAGCGAATCACGCTTCGCCGATTGCGATCTCAACAACAGCCACTGGCGACGAGCAACGCTATCCTCGGTGCAGTTCCAGGACTGCAAGTTGACCGGTGCCCACCTGCAGGAAGTGACCGGCTGGGCATTGGAGTTCCGCCACTGCCTGCTGGTGAGCGCCGATCTGCGCGGGCTTTCGTTCCGCAAGGCACGCCTGGAGGGCATGGATTTCTCCGAAGCCGACCTGTCCGGCTGCGACTTCCGCGATGCCGTGTTCAGCGGCGGCAGCCTGCGCAACGCACAGACCCGCCTGACCCGGTTTGAAGGCGCCGACCTGCGCGATACCGATATCAGCGGGCTCAACGTGATGGACGCCAAGCACTTCAAGAAAGCGGTGATATCGCAGCGTCAGGCCGCCGCGGCGCTTGCCGCGTTCGGCCTGATCGTCGCCTAGGCGAGCAGGCGCTCAATCAGCCGCCGATACAGCTCCGGCAGCGCCTCCAGATCGGCCACCCGCACGTTCTCATCCACCTGGTGGATGCTGGCGTTCACCGGCCCCACTTCGATGCACTGGGCGCCCAACGGTGCGATGAAGCGCGCGTCCGAGGTTCCACCACCGGTGCTTTCTTCCGGCGCGGCGCCGGCGAATTCGGCCAGCACCTCACGCGCGACCCGCCGCAGGGTACCTTCCGGGGTATAGAACGGCTCGCCGCTGCGATGCCAGTCCAACACGTAGTCCAGCCCATGGCGATCCAGCAACGCGGTGATCTCCGCCTGCAACCGGTCGGCATTCCAGTGCGGGTTGTAGCGCAGATTGAACATCACCTGCAGCTCGCCCGGAATCACGTTGCTGGCCCCCGTGCCGGCACTGATGTTGGACAGCTGCAGACTGGTCGGCGGGAAGCTTTCATAGCCATCGTCCCAATGCCGGGCTGTGAGTTCAGCCAGCGCCGGTGCAGCCAGATGGATCGGGTTGCGCGCCTTGTCCGGGTACGCCACATGGCCCTGCACGCCCTTGATACGCAGCTTGGCCGACAGGCTGCCGCGCCGGCCGACGCGCAGCAGGTCACCGAGCTTCGCGGTGGAGGACGGCTCGCCGGTGATGCACCAGTCGATGGCCTGGCCGCGTTCGACAAACAGCCTGGCAACGTGGCGCACGCCGTCGATGGCGTCCCCCTCCTCGTCACTGGTCAGCAGCACCGCCAGCGTGCCCGGATGCTGCGGATACGCGGCGACAAACTGTTCGGCCGCCACCACGAAGGCGGCGACGCTGCCTTTCATGTCCGCAGCACCGCGCCCGTAGAGCGCGCCGTCGCGCACTTCCGGTGTGAAAGGATTGCTGCTCCAGGTCTCGACCGGGCCACTGGGCACCACATCGGTGTGCCCCAGCAGCACAAGCACCGGTGCGCCGCTGCCGTGCGTGGCCCACAGGTTGTCGACCTCGCCCAGCCGCAGGTGTTCGCAAGTGAAACCGGCAGCGCCCAGCCGCCCGGCGATCAGTTGCTGACACCCGGCATCATCGGGCGTTACCGAAGGGCGCGCGATCAACGCGCAGGTCAGGTCGAATACGTCGCTCATGGGACCTCGTGCGGAAGCACCCGCGGTGCTTCCCGGTGGTTTGGGTTGCCGTGGCCACGACGGTATGCGTCGCCAGGGCCACGGGGAATCAGGCGATGTTGAAGCGCGCCTTGAAGCCGTTGTCGCTGAAACCCTGGCTCAGCACGGCGTCCCCGGTGATGACCAGCGGACGCTTGATCAGCTGCGGATACTCGCGCAGCAGCAGCTTCCACTCGGCATCGGACTCGGGGGACTTGCGGTTGTCCGGCAGCTGCCGCCAGGTGGTCGAGGATTTGTTGATCAACGCCGCGAAGCCGCCGGCCTTGCCGGCCCATTCCAGCAGCGTTTCCGGCGCGGGCTTGTTGTCGCGGTAGTCGACGAAGGTGTAGGCGATACCGAAGCGGTCCAGCCATCTGGTGGCCTTCTTGCAGGTATCGCAGTTCTTGAGTCCGTAGATCGTGGTCATTGCAGATTCCATAAATTCAGGCAGGTGCACACAGCGCCCGTCGCCACGTACGGGCACTACGGCGGCAGTGTCTCAGTCCGCCAGACCGCGCAGCAGGTCGTTGACGCTGGTCTTGCTGCGGGTCCTGGCATCGACCTGTTTGACGATCACCGCGCAATACAGCGAATGGGTGCCATCCTTGCTCGGCAACGAGCCGGACACGACCACACTGTAGGGCGGGACGTAACCGTAGCTGATCTCACCGGTGGCACGATTGTAGATGCGGGTGCTCTGGCTCAGGAACACGCCCATGCCGATCACGCTGTGGTGGCCAACCACCACGCCTTCGACCACTTCCGAACGGGCACCGATGAAGCAGTGGTCCTCGATGATGGTCGGGCTGGCCTGCAGCGGCTCCAGCACGCCGCCGATGCCGGCACCGCCGGACAGGTGGCAGTGCTTGCCGATCTGCGCGCACGACCCCACCGTGGCCCAGGTATCGACCATGGTGCCTTCGCCGACGTGCGCGCCGATGTTGGTGAAGCTCGGCATCAGCACCACATCCTTGCCGAAGTGCGTGCCGCGACGGGCGATCGCGCCGGGCACCACACGTACGCCGGCCTGGCGGAACTCCGCCTCGCCATAGCCCTCGAAACGCGACTCCACCTTGTCCCAGAACGGCGCAGGGCTGCCGTCGATCACTTCCATCTCATTGACGCGGAAATACAGCAGCACCGCTTTCTTCAGCCACTCGTTGACCTTCCAGCCACCGTGGCCATCGGGCTCGGCGACGCGGAACTCGCCCGACTCCAGACCGTCGATCACCCGGTTGACCAGTGGACGGGTCGATCCTTCGATCTCATCGACGGTCAGCATGGTGCGGCGCTCGAAAGCGCTCTCGATGCTGAACTTCATTTCCGCCACGCCCGGTGCAGGCGGCTTGCGCAGGCTGCGCGGCCCCATCGACTCGATCGCCTTGGGTTTGGCCGGCATCACCTTCTTCACCGCCACGGCGGCTTTCTTGACCGCCTTCTTTGCCGCGGTCTTCTTGACTGCCGGCTTGGCAGACACGGTCCTGGCCGCGGCGGCGGGCTTGGATGCTGCCTTCTTGGCGGCGGGTTTCCTGGTAGCCATCAGTGGGGGTCTCCTGGCGTTCTGTCGGGCTCCAGACAGGCCATCAACGCATCCCGCAATGACTGTCTGGAAGATTCGGTAAGAGGTTGATCATGCCGATCGGTGAGCTGGAACTGGTCCTCGGCGCGCTCACCGAAAGTGGCGATACGCGCGTCCTGGACACTCAGGCACTGGTCGCGCAGCACATGCGCCACATCGGCCAGCAGGCCCGGGCGATCCGGCGCCACCAGATTCAGCACGGTGCGGTTGTGGTCGCGCGACTCCAGGAACTCGATCCGCGGCGCGAAGCGGAAATGTCTGAGCTGTCGCGGCATCACCCGCCGTGACGGCCGCAGGATCTGGATATTGCCGGCCAGCGCCTTGCGCAGTACCGCCTCCAGACGCGCGGTATCGCCATCGGCGAAGCTGCCGACCGGAATCACTTCAAAGGTATCGAAAATGGTGCTGTCCGGGCCGTCCAGCACACGCGCCCGGTGGATACCGTAGCCGGCACGGTCCAGGGTCATCACGATCGCCGCGAACAGACCATCGCGATCGGGCGAATGCACGAATACTTCCAGCGCGTCGCTTTCCGGCATGATCCGGCGCACCTTCACCAGCGTGCCGCCCTTGCGGATTTCAATCAGCGACGCCGCCTGCCACACCAGCTGTTCGGGCCGGAAGCGCACGAAACTCTCATCGGGCATCGCCGCGAACTGGCGGTCGATCAGCGTATCCGGGTGCCCCAGCAGCCGCATCTGCTGACGCACGCTGTCACGCGCTTCCTGCACCCGTTCGGCCTCGGGCAACGGATGCTCGAGGCCTTCGAGCAGTGCGCGGCGCGCGGCGAAGTACAGGTCCGCCAGCAAACGGTCCTTCCACGCGTTCCAGAGCTTGGGGCTGGTGCCGGCGATGTCGGCGCAGGTCAGCAGGTACAGGTAATCCAGGCGGTCGCGCGTACCCACCAGAGTGGCAAATCGATGGATCACGTCCGGGTCGGTGATGTCCTGTTTCTGTGCCGTCACCGACATGCGCAGGTGCTGTTCGACCAGCCAGGCCACCAGTTCGGTATCGGAGCTGCTCAGCCCGTGCTCGCTGCAGAACTGGCGGGCATCGGCCGCGCCCAGTTCGGAATGGTCACCGCCACGACCCTTGGCGATGTCATGGAACAGGCCGGCCAGCAGCAGCAGCTCGGGCTTGCGCAGACGCGGCCACACCTCATGGGCGATGGAAAAGCGCTCGTCGGCCCGCGCCGAAGCGAACAGACCGATATTCCGCAGCACCATCAAGGTGTGCTGATCGACGGTGTAGACGTGGAACAGGTCAAACTGCATACGCCCGGACACCTGCGCAAAGGCGGGAATCCACTGTCCGAGCACGCCCAGCCGGGCCATGCGGGCAAGCGTGTCGACCGCGCGCGGCCCACGCAGCAGGGCCATGAACCGCTCCCTGACATCCGCCTCCACCCGGGTATAGGGCGGAATCTCATCCAGCATCTCGGCCAGCCCACGCGCCGTCATCGAATGCAGACCTCGCACCTCCGGGATACGCGCCCAGCAGGCGAACAGCGCGAAGAGGGAGCGGATATCGCCATGCGGCCACAACGGATCGTCCGCCGACAGATAACCGCGGCGCAACGAGAAGCCGTCGCCGACCGGCTCGGGCGCAGCCTCGCCATCGAACTGCTCCTCGAAGCGCTGCAGCAGGCGGTCGCTGATGCGGCGGACCACCGCCGCGCTGCGGTAGAAGCCCTGCATCATCTTCTCGACCCCCAGGCTTTCCGCGTCGTCGGCATAGCCCATCCGCTCGGCCAGGGTCTTCTGGTAATCAAAGCGCAGGCGCTCTTCCGGACGCTGCGCCACCAGATGCAGGCCGAACCGGAGCCGCGCCAGCACCAGCCGCTCGCGTTTGAGCGCGGCCGCCTCGTCCAGACCGAGATGCCCCAGCCCGACCAGCGCATCGATATTGCTGACGCCGAACGTGCGCAGCGCCATCCAGCCCAGCGTATTGAGATCGCGCAGGCCGCCCGGGCCGTCCTTGAGATCGGGCTCCAGGTTGTCGGCGGTGTCGCCAAAGCGGCGATGCCGCAGCAGCAGCTCCTCGCGCTTGGCAAGAAAGAACTCCCGTGCCGGCCAGATCAGACTGGGCGAAATCGCCCGCGCCAGCGCCTGTTGCGCCGCGCTTTCGGCACACAGCGGCCGCGCCTCGATCAGCGCGGTCAGGACGGTCTGGTCAGCGGCGGCCTGCACGCACTGCGCAGCCGAGCGCACCGCATGGCTGACCGGCAGCCCGGCATCCCACAGCAAGGCGAACAGCCGGGCAAGATCGGCCTCGTGGGAGTGCTGCGCGGCGGTTTCCCCCAGCACCAGCAGATCGATATCCGAGCGCGGGAACAGCTCGCCGCGGCCATAGCCGCCGACCGCGAACAGCGCCAGCCCTGCACCGGCGGGAACACAGCGCAGCCAGGCCTCGCGGATCAGCTGGTCAACCGCGCGGGCGCGCAACGCGAGCAGGCGTTCGACGTTGTCGGCCTGCTCGAAGCGTTTGCACAGACGCGCATCGGTGTGGACAAGTGACTGCCGGGCATCGGCAGCCCACTGCACATCACCGGCAGTCTCTGCCGACGCGTCCAGACTCGGGCCCGTCGGCAGCTGGCTCATTCCTGCGTGGTTGGCGCTTGTTCGGACTCGGCCGGCGACAAGGTCAGCACCTCGACACCGTCCTCGGTCACCGCGATGGTGTGTTCCCACTGCGCCGACAACTTGCGGTCCTTGGTGACCACCGTCCAGCCATCCGGCAGCACCTTGGTGTGGCGCGCGCCTTCATTGATCATCGGCTCGATGGTGAAGGTCATGCCCGGCTTGAGCACGACCCCCTGGCCCGGCCGGCCGTAATGCAGCACCTGCGGCTCGTCGTGGTAGACCTGCCCGATGCCATGGCCGCAGTACTCGCGCACCACCGAGAAACGCTCGGATTCGGCGTATTCCTGGATCGCGTGACCCACGTCGCCCAGCGTCGCGCCCGGCTTGACCGCACGGATACCGCGCCACATCGCTTCGCGGGTGGTTTCCACCAGGCGCCTGGCCATCACCGACGGCGTGCCGACGTAGTACATGCGGCTGGTATCGCCGTGCCAGCCATCCTTGATGACGGTCACGTCGATATTGATGATGTCCCCGTCCTTCAGGACCTTGGCCTCGCTCGGAATGCCATGGCAGATGACGTTGTTGACCGAGGTGCACACGGTCTTGGGAAACCCGCGGTAACCCACATTGGCCGGAATCGCACCCTGCACGTTCACGATGTGCTCGTGGCAGATGCGGTCCAGCTCCTCTGTGGTGACACCGGGCTTGACGTGGGGGCCGATGATGTCCAGCACCTCGGCCGCCAAACGGCCGGCGATGCGCATCTTCTCGATTTCTTCGGGGGTTTTCAGTTGGATTGCCATCCGCCGATTATCGCCCATTTGACGCCAAACGCTGAATTCCTGACTGCTGCAACGGCGCCTGGACCAGCGGTACGCTGTCTCATCGCACGCGGACCGCGCCCCCGCCGTGCCAGCAATCCGGCGCGCGACGGCGATACCGGCGCCCTGAACGGGGGAAAGCATTCCCGCACCGCAGCCGGTGCAGCAATGCCCCGAACCCCGGGCGCATCGCACGGGCACGGACCCGGTCATTTGCGGGAAGCCCGCCATGCCCCTTATACTCCCGCAGCTGCGCCAGGCCCGGTGCCTGCAAAGTACGCCCACACCGAGCGCCATTCGGTGAATCCACACCTGTCGCCCCCATCCGTGCCGGGGTGCCCTGATCTGTCAGGGTTCGGCCACGGAGGCGCCAGGGAAGCCCAACCCCGGAACCTATCGCGCAGTGCGCGCCGCCTTCTCACCTTTCCTTGGCGGCAGGTTCCCTACCAGGAGTTTTGCAATGCCCCAGGTCACCATGCGTCAGATGCTGGAAGCCGGCGTCCACTTCGGCCACCAGACCCGCTACTGGAACCCCAAGATGGCTCCGTACATCTTCGGCGCCCGCGGCAAGATCCACATCATCAACCTGGAAAAGACCGTTCCGCTGTTCAACGATGCGATGAACTTCATCTCGTCCGTTGCCCAGAAGCGCGGCACCATCCTGTTCCTGGGCACCAAGCGCAGCGCCCGCGACTCGATCAAGGAAGAAGCCGAGCGTTGCGGCATGCCGTTCATGAACCAGCGCTGGCTGGGCGGCACCCTGACCAACTTCGCCACGGTGAAGAAGTCGGTGGCCCGCCTGAAGGAACTGGAAGCCGGCGAAACCGACGGCACCTTCGACAAGCTGGTCAAGCACGAAGTGCTGGGCCTGCGTCGCGAGCGCGACAAGCTGGAAGCCTCGCTGGGCGGCATCAAGGACATGAACCGTCTGCCCGACGCCATCTTCGTCATCGACATCGGCCACGAAGACATCGCCATCAAGGAAGCCAAGAAGCTCGGCATCCCGGTGATCGCCGTGGTTGACACCAACTACAACCCGGAACTGGTCGATTACGCCATCCCGGGCAACGACGACGCCATCCGCGCCGTGCAGCTGTACGCCCGCGCCGCCGCTGACGCCGTGCTGGAAGGCAAGGCCGCCGCTCCGAACTCCGCCTCGGTGCGCGAGGAAGAGTTCGCCGAAGCCGCCGCTGCCGAAGAAGCCAAGCCGGCCCGCCGCGCTCCTGCCAAGAAGACCACCAAGGGCGACGAGGCTTCGGCCTGATCCCCACGTGGGCGCGCCCGCCGCGCCCACCTCCCTGTACCGGCGCACCCGCTGCGCCCGGCACTGACAGGGTCGCGTAACAACGGCCGGCAATCATTGCCGGCCTTCCCCTTTCTATTCGTGAGGTAATCCCATGGCTGAAATCACCGCCTCCCTGGTCAAGGAACTGCGCGAGCGCACTGGCGCCGGCATGATGGAGTGCAAGAAGGCTCTGACCGAGAACGACGGCAACATCGACGCCGCCGCCGAATGGCTGCGCAAGTCGGGCCTGGCCAAGGCCGACAAGAAGGCTGACCGCGTCACCGCCGAAGGCCGCATCGCGGCGGCACAGGACGGCAACAAGGCCGTGCTGGTGGAAGTCAACTCCGAGACCGACTTCGTCGCCAAGGACGCCAACTTCATCGCCTTCATCGACGCCGTTGCCCAGGCTGCCCTGACTTCGGGTGCCGCTGACGCCGAAGCCCTGAAGTCGGCCAAAATGGCCACCGGCGAAACCGTCGAGGAAGCCCGCGCTGCCGCCATCGCCAAGCTCGGCGAGAACATGCAGATCCGTCGCCTGGCCCGCATCGACACCAGCAACACCGTTGCCGCCTACATCCACGGCGGCCGCATCGGCGTGCTGATCGAACTGGCCGGCGGCAACGACGAGCTGGCCCGTGGCTTGGCCATGCACGTGGCCGCCATGAATCCGCCGCACAACAAGGCTAGCGATGTGCCGGCCGAGTTCGTTGCCAAGGAAAAGGAAATCGAGCTGGCCAAGATGTCCGACAAGGAAAAGGCCAAGCCGGCCGACATCCTGGAAAAGATCATCTCCGGCAAGATCAACAAGATCGTCAACGAAGTGACCCTGTACGGCCAGCCGTACGTGCTGGACACCAACCAGTCCGTCGAGCAGGTGCTCAAGGCCGCTGGCGCCGAAGTGATCGGCTTCCAGCGCCTGGTGGTCGGCGAAGGCATCGAGAAGGTGGTGGAAGACTACGCCGCCGAAGTCGCCAAGGCGATGCAGGTCTGATTCCGGCCCGCACCTGATGTCCAGAAGAAGCCGCGGCCCTCCGCGGCTTCTTTTTTGTCCGACCCGAACGGCCGCCACACCCGCAAATCCGCGCAATGCCAGGCAAAAATGTGATGTATCTGCTTTCTTGGCGAGGCGCATGTATTCTTGGGCATCTGCTGACCGCCCTCATGACATGTCACCCGAGCTGACCAACACGCTATCTCTTTGCCGAAACCTGCCCTCGCCGCCGGCCATTGCCCTGCGCATCATCGAGCTGGCGCAGGATCCGGAAACCGATATCGCCACGGCGGCGGACGTCATCGCCCTGGACGTTGCCCTGAGCGCGCGCATGATGCGCATCGCCAACTCGCCGCTGTATGCCAGCCGGCGCCGGATCGAGAATCTGGGCCAGGCACTGACCATGCTCGGACTCAATGCCACCTTGCAGCTTGCACTGGGTTTTTCACTGTCCCGCGCATTGCGCGAGGAAAGCCGCGAACCGCAACTGCTGGAGGCAACCTGGCGGCGCAGCATCCTCAGCGCCCTGGCCGCCCGCTTCCTCGGACTGGGCTGTGGCGTGCGCCGGATCGAAGAACTGATGCTGGCCGGCCTGCTGCAGGACGTCGGCATCCTTGCCCTGCTGCAGGCCCGTCCGGACAGCTACCCCAACCTGCTCGGCACGGCCAGCAGCAACGACGAACTGCTTGCCCGCGAGCGCGCGGTACTGGACTGCAGTCACGCCGATATCGGCGCGCAGCTGTGCGAGCAATGGCACCTGCCACGCTACCTGGTCGAGGCCATCGCCCACAGCGAGCCGCCCGCCATCGCGACCGACCTTTTCGAACGCTGCGTCGCCCTTTCCGGATGCGTCGCCGAGATCTGGCTGAGTGATGACGCCGATGCCGCGCGCACCTATGCCCTGCAGCGGGTACATGCCGAGCTGCAGATGGACAGCCCGCGCTTCGAGCAGGTGCTGCAGCAGATCAGCCAGATGCTGCCGGACCTGAGCGCCCTGTTCGACACCCCGCCCCCGACTTCCGCCCGCGTGACCCAGCTGCTGGAACACGCCAGCGAACTGAAGGAACTGCGCAACCTGCGCGAGCTGCAGGACGCCTCCTCCGCACGCCGGCGGGCCGACGACTTCGAAGCGCAGGCACGCCGCCTGGGCGAGCAGGTCCACCTGGATGCGCTGACCGGGGTGCTGAACCGGCGCCAGCTTGAAGCCGTGCTGGAACAGGAGTTCGCCCGCGCCGCACAGCTCGACCGCCCCCTCTCCATCGCCTTCATCGACCTGGATGACTTCAAGAAAATCAATGACCTGCACGGCCATTTGATTGGCGACCAGGTCCTGCAGGTGTTTGCCGGACAACTGCAGGCACAACTGCGCAGCAGCGACACGATCGCCCGCTTCGGTGGCGAGGAGTTTGTGGTCATCTTCCCCGGCACCAGCGAGCAGCTGGCCGTGGAAGTGATCCGCCGGGTGCTGCTCAACATCGCGCACATCCCGATGATCGAGGTCGAAGGCGCTCCCGTGCATGTCACCTTCTCCGCCGGCGTGGCCGCCCATGGCGACTACGAACGGTTCGTCGATGTGCAGGAACTGCTCAAGGCCGCCGACGACGTGCTGTACCGCTCCAAGACCCAGGGCCGCAACCGCGTCAACGCGCGGGCACCGGCGCCCTCCCCCACCGCCTGCTGAACCGGCAGGGGGCCATCTCCGGAATTTACGCCGCATTGCAACAACACCTCTGACTTGGAACCGCCGCTTCCGTTAGAATTCACGCGTTTTCCAGCCCTGTGAGACCGCCATGTCCAAGCTCGCCTACCACCGCATCCTTCTGAAACTTTCCGGGGAGGCGCTGATGGGAGATGAGGACTACGGCATCGACCCCAAGGTCATCAATCGCCTGGCACATGAGGTGATCGAGGCCCAGCAGGCCGGCGCGGAGATCGCGCTGGTGGTCGGCGGCGGCAACATCTTCCGCGGCGCCGGTCTTGCCGCTGGCGGCATGGACCGCGTCACCGGCGATCACATGGGCATGCTGGCCACCGTGATCAACGCCCTGGCCATGCAGGACGCGCTGGAAAAGGCCGGCGGCAAGGCGCGCGTGATGAGTGCGATCAAGATCAACGACGTGTGCGAGGACTACATCCGCCGCCGCGCGATCCGCCACCTGGAAAAGGGCCGCCTGGTGATCTTCGCCGCCGGCACCGGCAACCCGTTCTTCACCACCGACTCCGGCGCCGCACTGCGCGCGATCGAGATCGGTGCCGACCTGCTGCTCAAGGCCACCAAGGTCGATGGCGTCTACGACAAGGACCCGAACAAGCATGCCGATGCCGTGCGCTACGACAGCCTGACCTACGACCGCGTGATCAGCCAGGGCCTGGAAGTGATGGACACGGCGGCGTTCGCACTGGCCCGCGACAGCGACCTGCCGATGCGGGTGTTCGACATGAGCCAGCCGGGCGAACTGCTGAAGATCCTGCACGGCGAGAACATCGGCACACTGGTCCACGGCCGCGACGCCCACTGACCTTCTCACAACCGGTTCCGGTCCGGTGGGTGCGGGGTTTCGCCTATAATCGACCGGTTCAAGAAACATCAAGGATTCGGCGATGATCAACGAAATCAAGCAAGATGCGCAGGCGCGCATGGCCAAGAGCATCGATGCTCTGCGCCACACCCTCACCACCATCCGCACCGGCCGCGCATCACCGGCCCTGCTTGAAGGCATCAAGGTCAAAGCCTACGGCACCGATACGCCACTGAACCAGGTGGCCAGCATCAGTGTGTCCGAAGGCCGTTCGCTGGTGATCACCCTGTTCGACAAGAACATGATCAAGGACGTGGAGAAAGCCATCTACGCCTCCGACATCGGCATCACCCCCACCACCATGGGCACGGTGATCCGCCTGAACCTGCCGCCGCTCACCGAAGAGCGCCGCCGGGAGCTGGCCAAATCGGTGGGCAAGGAAGGCGAGGAGACCAAGGTCGCCATCCGCAACATCCGCCGCGATGCCAACCAGGAAGTGGCCAAGCTGCTCAAGGACAAGACCATCACCGAAGATGACGACCGTCGTGCACAGGAAGACATCCAGAAGCTGACCGACAAGGCGATCAAGGACATCGACGAGGTGGTCAAACTCAAAGAACAGGAACTGATGGCGGTCTGACCCGTGCCATCCGTCCTGCCCAGCGGCACACCCGCAGCGCGTCTGCCCGGGCACATTGCCATCATCATGGATGGCAATGGGCGCTGGGCGCAGCAACGCCGGCGACCGCGCATGATCGGTCACCGCGCCGGCGCCCGTGCGGTCAACCGCACCATCGACTTCTGCCTTGAGAACGGCATCTGCGGCCTGACCCTGTTCGCGTTTTCCAGCGAGAACTGGGGCCGGCCGAAGGAAGAGGTCGATGCCCTGATGAAGCTGTTCCTCGGTGCGCTGGATCGCGAGGTGGATGAACTCCATCGTCGCGGTGTCCGCGTGCGCTTTATCGGGGACCGGACCCGCTTTGGCAAGGGCATCCTCGAACGCATGGCGCGTTCGGAACAGCGCACGCTCGACAACACCGCGATGACCCTGACCATCGCCGCCAGCTATGGCGGACGCCAGGATATCGCCCACGCCGCACGCGCACTGGCCGAACAGGTTGTCGCCGGCACCCTCACCCTGGACCAGATCGACGAGCAGGCGCTTGCGCGGCATGTCGCACTGGCCGACCTGCCGCCGCCGGATCTGTTCATCCGCACGGGCGGCGACACCCGCATCAGCAATTTCCTGCTCTGGCAGCTGGCCTATACCGAACTGTGGTTTACCGACGTGCTGTGGCCGGACTTCGATGCTGGCGTACTCCAGCAGGCGATGGACGACTATTGCCGCCGTGAACGGCGCTTTGGCCTGACCAGCGCCCAGATCACCGCCGCGGCAACGGAGACCGCAATCCCATGACCAAGACCCGAGTCATCGCCGCGCTGATCATGGCCCCGGTGGCCATCTGCGCGATCCTGCTGCTTCCCACCCAATGGCTGGCAGCTGCCGCGGCACTGGTGTTTCTGACCGGGCTGTGGGAATGGCTCAAGCTCACCCATGTCGACGGCCTGCCGCGCACGGTCCTGCTGGTGCTGAACCTGCTGCTGATGGTGCTGCTGGTGTGGGCCTCGGCCGGCAGCACGGTCCTGTTCCAGCTGGCCACGCTGGTCGGCGTCGGCTTCTGGCTGCTGGCACTGCTGTGGCTGCGGTTTTTCAACTTCGGCGCGCATGAGGAAAGCGGCTCGCGCACCCTCAAGCTGGCCGCCGCGACGCTGGCCATCATTCCGGCCTGGACTGCGCTGGTGCTGATCCATGCCGGCGAGCCCAATGGCAACCGCTGGCTGCTGACCGCACTGGCAACCGTCTGGGCCGCCGATTCCGGCGCCTATTTCGCCGGCCGCACGTTCGGCAAGCACAAGCTCGCCCCACGCATCAGCCCGAACAAGACCATCGAGGGTCTGCTCGGCGGACTGCTGGCAGGCCTGCTGGTGGCCGGCGTATTCGGCTGGATCGCCGGCGTGCAGGCTTCGCAGCTGGGCGGACTGATGCTCGTCGCCGCCATCGCCGTACTGGCCTCGGTGCTGGGTGATCTGTTCGAAAGCCTGCTCAAGCGTCATGCCGGCGCCAAGGACTCGGGCAACGTGATCCCCGGCCACGGCGGCGTGCTGGACCGCATCGATGGCGTCCTCGCTGCCTTGCCGGTGTTCGCGCTGGGCAAGGAAATCTTCGGTTTCTGATATGTCCTTGACCTCTTTTCCGCGCCAGATCGCGATCCTCGGCGCCACCGGCTCGATCGGCAGCTCCGCGCTGGACGTCATCGCCCGGCATCCAAGGCAGCTGCGCGCCAGCGTGCTGGCCGCCGGCAGCAATGTCGACGCCCTGATCGCGCTGTGCCGGACGCACCGCCCCGATCACGCCGCCATCGCCGATCCGGCGTTGTACGCGAGGCTGCGCGACGGACTGGCTGCCGCCGGCCTCACCACCGAGGCCCACGCCGGCGACGACGCCATTGATGCACTGGCGGCCGGCAACACCTGCGACACCGTGGTCGCGGCGATTGTCGGGGCCGCCGGCCTGTCCTCGACCCTGGCCGCCGCCCGGGCCGGCAAGCGCCTGCTGCTGGCCAACAAGGAGTCGCTGGTGCTGGCCGGCGAGCTGCTGACCCGCGAAGCCGCCGCTGCCGGGGCCGAGATCATCCCGATCGACAGCGAACACAACGCGATCTTCCAGTGCCTGCGCTCATGCGATGCACGCCTGGAAGCCGGTGTGCGCCGGATCATCCTCACCGCCTCCGGTGGCCCGTTCCGTGGCCGCAGCCGTGCCGAACTGGAAGGCGTGACCCCGGCCCAGGCTGTGGCCCATCCCAAGTGGTCGATGGGGCCGAAGATCTCGGTCGATTCGGCGACGTTGATGAACAAAGGCCTGGAAGTCATCGAGGCGCACCACCTGTTCAACATCCCGGGCGCGCGCATCGATGTGCTGGTGCACCCGCAAAGCCTGGTGCATTCACTGGTGGAATTCATCGACGGCTCCACCCTTGCTCAGCTCGGGCTGCCGGATATGCGCACCACCCTGGCGGTCGGTCTGGGTTGGCCGCAGCGCATCGAATCGGGCGTCGCCGGGCTGGACCTGCTCAGCCAGGGCCGGCTCGATTTCGAGGCGCCGGACCTGGACGCCTTCCCCTGCCTGCGCCTAGCCTGGCAGGCCATGGACGCCGGCGGCAGCGCCCCGGCCATCCTGAACGCGGCCAACGAGGTGGCGGTTTCAGCCTTTCTTCAGGGCCGTATAGGCTTCCTGTCGATTCCCGCGCTGGTGGAGCACGCCCTCTCCACCCTGCCGTACGTGGCGGCCGATACACTGGACGCCCTGCTGGCAGCGGACGCGCAATCCCGCCAGATCACCGAAGCCGCCATCGCCCGCCTGCCGCATGTCTGAACCCACCTTCCAATCGAGTTCTGCCCATGGGTGATTTTCTCGGCTCCGTGTGGTGGATGATCGTCAGCCTGGGCCTGCTGGTCACGTTCCACGAATTCGGTCATTACTGGGTGGCCCGCCGCTGTGGGGTGAAGGTGCTGCGCTTCTCGGTGGGCTTCGGCAAACCGCTGTGGAGCCGCCGCAACCGCAACGGTACCGAGTTCGCCATCGCCGCCATCCCGCTGGGCGGCTACGTGAAGATGCTGGACGAGCGCGAAGCCGAAGTGCCTGCCGGCGAGCGCGCGGTCGCCTTCAACAACAAGAGTGTGTGGCAGCGCATCGCCATCGTCGCTGCCGGTCCGGCCGCCAACCTGCTGCTGTGCATCGCCCTGCTGTGGGCGATGTTTGTGATCGGCAAGCAGGACTACTCGGCCACCATCGGCCGCAGCACCGGCATGGCCCAGCAGGCCGGCTTTGCCGCCGGCGACCGTATCGTTGAAGTGGATGGCCGCGCGGTGGACACCTGGGCCGAAGCCAGCATGGCCTTCACCACCGCCGCGATGGACCGCCAGGATGCCCGCACCAAGGTCCGCGATGCCCTGGACAACGAGCGCACCCGGGTACTGCCGCTGTCGCAGCTGCCGGCGGATTTCGATGAGCGCAACGTCCCGGTGCAGGCAGGCTTCATCTGGCAATTCTGGCTGCAACCGGCCCTGGTGGAGTCGATCGTCGCCGATTCGGCTGCCAGTGGCGTGCTGCAACCCGGCGACCTGATCCTGGCCATCGACGGCCAGCGGGTGGAGAGCGCCGACCAGGTTGCCCCGCTGGTGCAACAACTGGGCGAGCGCGGCGGCGCCGGCATGCTCGACATCGAGCGCGCGGGCGAGCGCCTGGCCCTGGAGCTGATGCCGATCGCGGGCCAGGGCCAGGACGGCAAGCCGCGCTGGCTGATCGGCGTGGGCTTTGTCACCGGCCAAGCCCCCGCCTACGACGCCCGCCAGCAGTACGGCGTGTTGGCGGCAATCCCGGCGGCCCTGCGCGAAACCGGCAAGCTCGCCAGTGATTCGCTGGGGATGATGCGGCGGATGCTGACCGGCCATGCCTCGGTCAAGAACATTTCCGGGCCGATCACCATCGCCCGCGTGGCCAATGCCTCGGCCGAGCGCGGCGTGGACTGGTTCCTGTATTTCCTGGCCCTGCTGTCGCTGAGCCTGTGCATCATCAACCTGCTGCCAATCCCGATCTTGGACGGCGGCCACCTGCTGTATTACCTTATCGAGTTGGTCAAGGGCAGCCCGCTGAGCGAGCGCGCCATCGCCGCCGGCCAGTACATCGGTCTGGCGCTGCTGGCCGGGCTGATGGGATTGGCGTTCTACAACGACATTCTCAGCCTGGTCCCGCGATGAACTTTTCCCTGCTGTCGTCGTCTTACGCCGGCACCCACGCAACATTGAAATCGACTCCAACCGGACGTGACATGACGCGACTTCCCAATCGCCGCCTGCTTGCCCTCGCCCTTGCTGCCGGTCTGGCCCTGCCTGCGCTTGCGCTGGCGGCCGAGCCCTTCACCGCCAGCGATATCCGCGTGGACGGCCTGCAGCGCATCTCCTCCGGTACGGTATTCACCTATCTGCCCATCGAGCGTGGCGACACGGTCGATGACGCCAAGGTCGGGGACACCATCCGCGCGCTCTACAAGACCGGCTTCTTCGAGGATGTGCAGCTGGACCGCCAGGGCGACATCCTGGTGGTCACGGTCAAGGAGCGCCCGGCGATCAACAAGTTGACCGTCACCGGCAACAAGGACATCAAGAGCGAGCAGCTGCTCAAGGGTCTGAGCGACATCGGCCTGAGCGAAGGCGGCACCTTTGACCGTTTGAGTCTGGACCGGGTGACGCAGGAATTGCGTCGCCAGTACAACGACCGTGGCAAATACAACGTCGAGATCACCCCGACGGTGAGCCCGCTGGACCGCAACCGCGTCGATGTCGCCATCGCCGTGAAGGAAGGCAAGGCGGCCAAGATCCAGCACGTGAACCTGGTGGGCACCGAGAAATTCCCCGCCGAGAACATCCTCGACACCTGGGAATCGAAGGAGCACAACTGGGCCTCGTGGTACCGCCGCGATGACCAGTACTCCAAGGAAAAACTGTCCGGCGACCTGGAGAAGCTCAACTCCTGGTATCTGGACCGCGGCTATGTCGATTTCAGCATCGATTCCACCCAGGTCTCGATCAGCCCCGACAAGCGCGACATGTTCATCACCGCCGGCGTCACCGAGGGTGAGCAGTACAAGATCTCCGAAATAAAGGTCACCGGCGACACCATTCTTCCGCAGGAAGATGTGGAACGCATGGTGATCCAGAAGAGCGGCGACACGTTCTCGCGCGCCCTGCTGGAATTCAGCGCCGATGCGATCACCAACAGCCTGTCCAACATCGGTTACGCCTTCGCCAAGGTGAACCCGATCCCGACCAGCAACCGTGCCGACCGCACCGTCGCGGTGAACATGCAGGTGGTGCCGGGCCCGCGCGTGGCCGTGCGCCGCATCGTGTTCAAGGGCAATTCGCGTACCGCCGATGAAGTGTTGCGCCGCGAAATGCGCCAGTTCGAGAACAGCTGGTACTCGCAGGCGGCAATCGACCGCTCCAAGATCCGCCTGCAGCGTCTGGGCTACTTCGAGTCGGTCGATGTCGAATCCAGCCCGGTCACCGGCAGCAACGACCAGGTGGACGTGGTCTACAACGTCAAGGAAACCACTTCCGGCAGCTTCGTGTTCGGCCTGGGCTATTCGCAGTCCTACGGCATGACCACCTCGATCCAGCTGTCGCAGAACAACTTCCTGGGCGGCGGCAACCGCGTGTCGGTCGACGCCTCGCGCAGCAGCTACCTGCAGCGCTACGGCTTCTCCTACACCAACCCCTACTTCACCGATGACGGCGTCTCGCTGGGCTACAACCTGTCCTGGCGCGAGCTGGACTATTCGGACTTCAACACCGCCCAGTACAACAGCACCAACGGTGCCGCGCAGGTGGTGTTCGGCGTGCCGATCACCGAGAACGACGCGTTCTCGCTGATGTTCGGCATCGACAGCAACCAGATCACCACCTACCAGGGCTACACCCCGCAGGTGATCATCGACTACATCGATGCGGTCGGCACGCGCACCTTCCACTCCTGGCGCACCGAGCTGGGCTGGGCCCGTGATACCCGCAACGACTATTTCATGCCGACCCGCGGCACCTACCAGCGTCTGGGCCTGGAGGCCACGCTGCCGGGCTCGACCGTGGAGTACTACAAGCTCAGCTACCAGTTCTCCAAGTACTGGCCGATCATGCCGTCGCTGGTCATCAATACCCGTCTGGAGCTGGGCTACGGCGATTCCTACGGCAGCGACAAGGTCCGCGACATCTGCTGGAACGATATTCCGGCGGTCCCCGGCACCCCCGCCAATGGCGACACGCCGGCCGTGCCGGGTACCCCGGGCTATTCGCAGGTGGTGGACTGCGCCACCAACCCCACCGCCAACTACCGCCAGATCAAGGCATCCGGCCTGCCGTTCTTCGAGAACTTCTACGCGGGCGGCACCAACTCGGTGCGTGGCTTCGAGGACAACACCCTGGGCCCGCGCTCGGAACCCATTGGCGGCTACTACAACGGCCAGCCGCTGGGTGGCTCGGTGAAGACGGTCGGCTCGATCGAAGCCTATTTCCCGAAGCTGTTCGACAGCCCGTCGGCGCGCGTTTCCGCGTTCCTGGACGTGGGCAACGTCTACGCCGGCACCAGCAACTTCAAGGCCAACGAGCTGCGTGCTTCGGCCGGTGTCGCCCTGCTGTGGCGCGCTCCGGTCGGCCCGATCTCGATCAGCTACGCGTTCCCGCTGAAGAAGGAAGAAGGCGACGAAATCGAGCGTTTGCAGTTCACCTTCGGTGGCCAGTTCTGATTTCCGCCTGACCATTCCATGCACCACCTGCATCAGACAAGGCCCGGGCAACCGGGCCTTGTCATGACCGCTGGCCCCTCTGGCGCTAAACTGCCGCAGTGAATATGCCTACCTATACCGCACAGGAACTTGCCGAACGCTTTGGTCTGCAGGTGCAGGGCGATGCGACCGCCAGCATCCACGGCGTCGCCACCCTCGCCCATGCCGGCGCCGGCCAGCTCACCTTTCTGGCCAATCCGCGCTATCGGCCGCAGCTGGCCGACAGCCAGGCTTCGATCGTCGTGCTTCGTGCCGACGATGCCGCAGCCGCGCCCGGCACCACCCTGATCGCCAAAGACCCGTACACCGCCTTCGCCAAGATCGGCGCGTTGTTCGAGACCGTGCCGCTGCGTGAGCCCGGCATCCACCCCAGTGCGGTCATCGATCCCAGCGCCCAGGTGGCGGCCAGCGCCCATATCGGTCCGCACGTATATATTGGCGCGCGCAGCGTGATCGGTGAAAGCTGCATCATCGGCCCCGGCAGCGTGGTCGGTGACGACTGCCAGCTCGAAGCCGGCTGCGAACTGCTGGCCCGCGTCAGCCTGGTGGCCCGGGTCAAGCTGGGCAAGCGCGTGCGTATCCACCCGGGTGCCGTGCTCGGTGCCGAAGGCTTCGGCCTGGCGATGGACGGCGGCCACTGGATCAAGGTGCCGCAGCTGGGCGGCGTGCGCATCGGCGACGACTGCGAGATCGGCGCCAACACCTGCATCGACCGTGGCGCGCTGGAAGACACCGTGCTCGACGAGGACGTGCGCGTGGACAACCTGGTGCAGATCGCCCACAACGTGCAGATCGGTGCGCACAGCGCCATCGCCGGCTCCACCGGCATCGCCGGCAGCGCCAAGATCGGCCGCTACTGCCTGCTGGGCGGCTCGGTCGGCGTGGTCGGGCACCTGGAAATCTGCGACCACGTCACCATCACCGGCCGATCGGTGGTGCGCAACTCCATTACCGAACCGGGTGAATACTCATCCGGCACCCCATTGACCGACAACCGCACGTGGCGCAAAAACGCCGCGCGCTTCAAGCAGCTCGATGCGCTGGCAAGGCGCATCCTGGCTGTGAGCAAGGAGAAGGAATGAACGCAAGTCCGCAGCTGCCCATCGACGTCACCACGATCCAGACGTTGATCCCGCACCGCTATCCATTCCTGCTGGTCGACAAAGTCGTCGAGCTCGATATCGAAGGCAAGCGCATCGTCGCGCACAAGAACGTCACCATCAACGAGCCGTTCTTCCAGGGGCATTTCCCGACCCAGCCGATCATGCCGGGCGTGCTGATCATCGAGGCGCTGGCCCAGGCCGGCGGCGTGCTGACCCAGCTCAGCCTCGGCCGTGATGCGCAGTCCAAGCTGTTCTACCTGGTCAAGGTGGACAATGTGCGCTTCATGAAGCAGGTGGTGCCGGGCGATGTGCTGGAGCTGCACGTGCAGGTCAAGCGGGTGATCCGCAACATGGCCGTGTACTACGGCGAAGCCAAGGTGGACGGCGAAGTCGTCGCCCATGCCGAAGTGCTGTGCGCCGGCACCCGCGACTGATCCCCGGAGCCGACGCATGAACAACAGCGCCCCGCTGATCCACCCGACCGCAGTCATCGACCCGGCGGCGGTGCTTGCCGCCGATGTCCGCGTGGGCGCTTTCACCCTGATCGGGGCCGAGGTTGAAATCGGCGCCGGCACGGTGGTGGGCCCGCATTGCAGCATCCACGGTCCGACCCGGATCGGCCGCGAGAACCACTTCATCGGCCATGCCGCCATCGGCGGCGAGCCACAGGACAAGAAGTTCGGCGGCGAACGCACCGAACTGGTGATCGGTGACCGCAACGTGATCCGCGAGTTCGTCACCATCAACCGCGGAACCGGCGGCGGCGGTGGCATCACCACGGTCGGCAACGACAACTGGCTGCTGGCCTATGTGCACGTCGCCCACGACTGCCATGTCGGCAACCACTGCGTGTTCTCCAACAACACCACGCTGGCCGGGCATGTCACCGTCGGCAACTGGGTGATCATCAGCGGCTTCGCCGGCGCGCACCAGTTCTGCCGCATCGGCGATCACGCGTTTCTCGGCATGGGCGCCCTGGTGGGCGGCGACGTACCGCCCTTCACCATGGTCGGCACCGACACCCACGGCCGTCCCCGCGGCATCAACAGCGAAGGCCTCAAGCGCCGCGGCTTCGATGCCGAGCGTATCGCCGCGATCAAGCGTGCCTACCGCACCCTGTACGTGGCGGGGTTGCCACTGGCCGAAGCCAAGCAGCAGCTGGCCGAGCAGGCCCGTGACAATGCCGACGTGAAGGACCTGCTGGACTTCATCGAACACACCGACCGTCCGCTGCTGCGATGACCGGGCGCCTGGACCGCTTGCCGGACACCGCCGGACGCGCGCTTCGCATCGCGCTCGTCGCCGGTGAGGCGTCCGGCGACGGACTCGGTGCCGGTTTGATCGATCAACTGCGCCAGCGCTATCCCGATGCCGAATTCGCCGGCATCGGTGGCGATGCGATGCGCAAAGCCGGCTGTCAGACCTGGTTTGATGCCAGTGAACTGGCGCTGATGGGGCTGGCCGAGATCCTGCGCCATCTGCCGCGGCTGCTGAAGCTGCGCAAGCAGTTCCGCCAGCGCGTGCTCGACTGGCAACCGGATGTCTTCATCGGCATTGATGCGCCGGATTTCAATCTGGGCGTGGAAAAGTGGCTCAAGCAGCGCGGTATTCCTACCGTGCATTACGTCAGCCCCTCGGTCTGGGCCTGGCGTGAGAAACGCGCCGAGAAGATCGGCGCCAGCGCCGACCTGGTGTTGTGCCTGTTTCCGATGGAACCGCCGATCTACGCGCGCCATGGCATCGACGCGCGCTTCGTCGGCCACCCCATGGCCGACGAGATACCGCTGGAAAGCGACCGCGAGCAGGCACGCGCGGCGCTGGCCATTCCCGCGCAGGTGCCGGTGCTGGCGGTGCTGCCGGGCAGCCGGCTGGGTGAAGTCAGTCGCCTCGGTCCGCCGTTCTTCGAGGCCGCCTGGCAGCTGTGCGAGAAGAGGCGCGACCTGCACATCGTGGTGCCGGCCGCCAACGCCCACTGCAAGGCGCTGCTGGTCGAGCAGATCCGTGCCGCCGCCCTTCCCAGCGCGCGTGTGCATCTGCTCGATGGTCGCGCCCGCGAGGCGATGACCGCCGCTGATGTGGTGATGCTGGCGTCGGGCACCGCAACACTGGAAACCATGCTGGTCAAGCGGCCAATGGTGGTCGGCTACCGCGTGGCGGAGCTCACCTACCGCATCGTCAGAGCACTGGGGCTGCTCAAGGTCAACCGTTATGCGCTGCCGAATGTGCTTGCCGGCAAGGATCTGGCGCCGGAACTGATGCAGCACGACTGCACCCCGGACAAGCTCGCTGCCGCGGTGACGCAGTGGTTCGAGCATCCGCAGGGCGTGAGCGGTCTGCAGGACGACTACCTGCGCCTGCACCAGGAACTGCGACAGGACGCCTCGGCCCGCGCGGCCGAGGCGGTCGCCGGACTGTTGCGCGTGCCGGCGGCCGCCCGGCCATGACCGCCCGCCGCACCCGCATCCGCGCCGCAGAGATGTCGCTGTCGCTGTTCGACGATGCCGCAGTGGGCGCACATCCAGCCCCGCGCCTGATCGCCGGGGTGGATGAAGCCGGGCGCGGTCCGCTGGCCGGACCGGTGGCCGTGGCAGCGGTGGTGTTCAATCCGGATCTGCCACGCATCAACGGTCTGGATGATTCCAAGGCGCTGACCGCACTGCGCCGCGAGCAACTGTTTGATCGCATCATCGAACGCGCCCTGGCCCACGCCATCATCATGGTCGACGTGGCCGAGATCGACAGCCTGAACATCTTCCAGGCCACCATGCAGGGCATGCGCCAGGCGGTGGAAGGCGTGGCACATGTCGCCCAGTTCGCGCGCATCGACGGCAACAAGATTCCCCAGGGCCTGCCCTGCCCGGCCGAGGCGCTGGTCGGCGGCGACGCCATCGACCGCAGCATCATGGCCGCCTCGATCCTGGCCAAGGTCAGCCGCGACCGCTACATGCGGGATCTGCACCTGCAGTTCCCCGAATACGGCTTCGAGCAGCACAAGGGCTACGGCACGCCCGCGCACATGGCCGCACTGCGGGCCCATGGCCCGTGCCCGCAGCATCGTCGCAGTTTCGCCCCGGTCCGCGCCTGCCTGCAGCCGGCCTGAACCCGGCCGCAGCGTTCAGCGCGGCACGATCTTGATTCCCGGATCGATGCGGGAAACGCCAATACGCGCGTCGTAGGGGATCTCGCTGGTGCTCGTCACCGGCTTGGCGGTGATCAGCACTTCCTGGCGGTTGCCGACGGGCCTGGAGAGGAACTGCGTCGCCGCGGTACCACCTGGCGCTTCGGCGAAGGTGAGTTCGAACGACTCCTGCGCATCAGCCGATTTGCGCCACACCACCTGGGTGCCGCTGCGGACCACACACAGCTCCGGCGTGACGACCGGTCCGGCCACGCCCGGTGCCACATCGACATAGACCAGCTTGACCGCCCGTGGCGGCAACTGGTCCGTGCACAGCGGCGGCTCGCGCGTTTGCGCCGGCGATGTCTGCTGCATGGCCCAGGCCGCGGCGCTGCCCATGACCACTCCGTACACCCACGTTCTGCTACGCATGACGACCACTCCTGGATGGGGTCCGCCGCCACGGACAGGGGAAAAGCAGCCCCCTTATTGCCGGTGCGCGGCCCCGCCGGCCGCGGCGAAACGCTGCAACGACAGCAGTGCATCGATCCGCTGTTGCGGAACGCCCTCCTTCAGCGCGCTGGCGACGCAACTGCGGGCACCTTGCCGATCATCGAGCAGGGTCAGCGTCTGCGCACACCACAGCGCGACCTCGGCCGGCTGGGTGCCCAGTTTGCGCGCGCGCTGCAGGTCCTGCAGCGCGCGTGCCCGCTCGCCCAGATTGGCGCGATACCAGGACAGCAAGGCCAGCGCGTACGCATCGTCGCGGCGCACGTCGACATAACGTTGCGCCAGTTGCGCCGCGCGCCGGTATGGCACCTGCGCCTGGGCGGCGGTGTCCGGTGAGGCGGCCAGCGCATCGGCCAGATTGCCCCAGTGCAGA
Source organism: Stenotrophomonas pictorum JCM 9942 (assembly GCF_001431585.1). Classification (NCBI taxonomy): domain Bacteria; kingdom Pseudomonadati; phylum Pseudomonadota; class Gammaproteobacteria; order Lysobacterales; family Lysobacteraceae; genus Stenotrophomonas; species Stenotrophomonas pictorum. The sequence goes on from NZ_LLXS01000009.1 coordinate 85,459, forward strand.
TAGTCGTCCGGCTCCAGCACCGTGGCCTGCTGGAACAACCCTGCAGCGACGGCGTATTCGCCGCTGTCAAATTTCATCGCGCCCAGATTGGTCAGCGCCCCGGCATTGGGTTCGATCGACAACGACATGCTGAACGCCCGGCCAGCCTGGGCGCTGTCACCCTGGGCCAGATACAGACCGCCCAGGCTGCTCCACAGGCGACTGTCTTCCGGCTGCAGGAGGGTGGCGGTGACAAAGGCCTCGATCGCCTGGGGCAGCTCGCCGCGCAGCCAGTGGTGATAGCCGAGCAGACGGTAGATCTGCGCGTCGCTGGGCCGCGCCGCCACCGCCTGCTGGAAGTAGTCCAGCGCCCGCGCCTCCTGCCCGAGCGCGCCATAGGTGCGGGCCAACCCGACCAGTCCGTCGGCACGCAGCGCCGGGTCGTCGGTGGCCTGCCGGTACAGGGTCAGCGCGCGCGCGCTCTGGCCGCTGACCCGGGCGATCTCGGCCATCGCCAGGCTCACCTCGCGCAGCCCCGGATCCATCGCCTGGGCCTGCGCGCAGGCCTGCCGCGCCCGCTCGAACGCCACCGCATCGCTGACCCCTTCGAGCCGGGCGATTTCCGCCCGGCAGATGCCGGCCTGGGCGCGGGCGAAATGCGGATCGGCCGCCAGCGCCTGGCGGAAATTGGCGATCGCCCGTTCATTGCCGGTCTCGCCGACCGGACGCTGCAGCAATGCCAGTCCGCGCAGATAGGCATCGTAGGCGTCGACGTCGTTGGTGGGCGTCAAGCGCTGCGCCAGCCCCGGCACTTCCCCGGGCAGGTGCCCAAGCAGTTCATGCACCACCTGGCCGGCAATCTCACTCTGCAAGGCGAACACGTCGTGGATCTCACGGTCATAGGTATCGGTCCACAGCGTGAATCCGGTCGTGGTGTCCGACAGCCGCGCACTGATCCGCACCTTGCCGCCCTCGCGGCGTACGCTGGCATCCAGCAACGTGGCCACCCCCAACCGGCGTCCGATCCGCCGTACATCGTCCTCGGCATTGGCCGGCGCCGCCAGCTGCCGCGCCGCCACCTTCAGGCCCGGCACATCGGCCAGTGCATCGTGCATTTCCACCGCCAGGCCATCGGCGAAATAGCGGTCATCGGCGTTGTCGCTGAGGCTGCTGAAGGGCATCACCGCGATGGAGGCCTCGGCCAATGACGGTTGCCTGACGGTGGTATGGCTCCGCCACCAGCCGCCGGCGGCCAGCACCAGCAGCGCCAGCCCGGTCCCGATCAGCATCCCGCGCGAGCGCAGCCACAACGGCAGCGGCACATTGGCGGCCTGACGCCCCCCGGACAGCCGCGATGCCGGCCTGGGCGCCGGCTCCAGCATCAGGGGCGACTGCGCCGCAGCTGCGCCCTCAGCCAGCGTGGACGGCCCGGTCCCGGGTGGCAGCGGCCCGGTCAGCGCCGGCGTGGCGGTTGACGGCTCTTCGGCCGGCAACAGTTTGCCGATGAACCGGTATCCCAATCCGTGCTGGGTCTGGATATAGCGCGGCTCGTGCGAGTGGTCATCCAGCGCCGCACGCAGCTGGGCGATGGCGCGGGTCAGCACGCCCGGGGTGACGTGCCGGTGGCCCCAGACCGCGTCGAGCAACTGGTCGCGCTCCAGCAATTCATCGGCGTGCCGCAGCAACAGCAGCAATACCGCAAACGCCTTGGGCTCCACGGAATGGAACTGGCCGTCGCGGCTGAGCGTATGCGCGACCGCGTCGACCACGATGCCGTCAAAACGGTAGCGTTCGGTCGCGTGACCAGTGTTACCCGGGTCTCCGGTCGACCCCATCGGCAAGCCCTCATCAAAACCTCAGAAACCAGCGCAATGACTGTCTGAAGGCTCCGCCTGCCATCATGACCCATGCTACGCCCAAGCGGATGCTGGTGCTGCACCGTTCTTCACGGGCGCACCCCTCCCCCGCCTGGAGCACCACCATGTACGCCACCCTCGACTCCACCGCCTTCGACGGCCGCCTTCCGCTTCCGCAGGTGCTCGATCAGTCCCCCGGCAGCAATCCCCACCGCCGCAACCATGTGAACGACTTCGTGCTGCTCCCACGGGAAGTCGAACGCTTCAACCAGCTGCTGGCCCGGCTGGGCCGCACCCAGCCACTGGAGGCCGACCAGCTGGCCACCGCCGCCCGCAGCCTGGGCAGCAATGCCAGCAGCAACACCGCTCCGTCGGCCTGCATCCGGCAGCGGCTGCAGCAGGCCCGGCTCGTGGAGCAGATGCTCCAGGACGATGACTGGGAACCGGTCGCCGAAGCGGTGAGCTGCGCCCGTTGCGTGCTCGGCTATCTGCACGAGAACCGCCAGCTGATTCCTGACTCGGTCCCCGGGGTCGGCCAGCTCGACCAGGCCATCGTGATCGACACGGCATGGCCGCAGCTGGCCGGTGAGGTCGCCAACTTCCTGGACTACCAGCGCCTGCGCCGCATCGAGGCCGAACGCCAGGGGCGCGATTACACGGAAATCGCATTCAGCCGCAGCCTTTGGCTGGAGCTGCGCGAGATCGAAGCGCGCCTGCACGAGCACCAGCGTCGGGTCCGCGAAAACAGCTACGCTCCCGAGCCGATGCGCTACTTCCGCGTCCACTGACCCTGCCGGGATGTCGGTTGGCCCCGGTTGCCTGGCCGGGTCGTCCGTCGCCCGGACGGCCACCCGGGCACATGCACATGGTCCTGTACCGCCTGCGGACCCCACGCCGCGGTACAGGAGGCCCGTCCCCGCCCGCACCGGCACGGTCGCCAGCGCCCCGCCGGGCGGTCGGCCGGCTCCCGGACCACAAGCCGGCAACCGCCCACGGTGATGTCAAGCCTTGTCCCCACCGGCCCCCACCGCTACCCTGCCCGGGCATCATTCTGGCCCAGCATGTCCACTTCCCGTTTCGTCCATCTCCACGTCCACACCGAGTTTTCGCTGGCGGATTCGACCATCCGTGTCCCGGCGAAGCCCGATCAGGCCGACCCCAAGAAAGCCAAACAGGCCAACCTGCTCAGCCGCTCGGTAGAGATGCAGGCGCCCGCGCTGGCCGTCACCGACCTGAACAACATGTTCGCGCTGGTGAAGTTCTACAAGGCTGCCGAAGGCGTGGGAGTCAAGCCGATTGCCGGTGCCGACCTGCTCATCGCCGAGGAAGGCCAGGACCCGTGGCGGATGACGCTGCTGTGCCGCGACCGCGAAGGCTACCTGAGCCTGTCGCGCCTGCTCACCCGGGCGTGGATGGAAGGCCATCGCCCCGAAGGCGGCGTGGCGGTGCATCCGCAATGGCTCAAGGACGGCTGCCAGAACCTGTTCGCGCTGGCCGGCCGCGAGAGCCTGGCCGGACGGCTGGCGGCCGAAGGGCGCCACGATCTGGCCGAACAGCAGCTGGCCGACTGGCAGCGCGTGTTCGGCGATGGCCTGCACCTGGAGCTGACCCGCACCAAGCGCGACGGTGAAGAGGCCTTCAACCAGTTCGCGCTGATGGCCGCCGGCCAGCGCGGCCTGCCGGTGATCGCCAGCAATGACGTGCGTTTCCTGTCGCCGGAGGATTTCGACGCGCACGAAGCGCGCGTGTGTATTTCCACCGGCCGCGTGCTGGATGACCCCAAGCGTCCGCGCGAGTACAGCCGCGAGCAGTACCTGAAATCGCCCGAGCAGATGGCCGAGCTGTTCGCCGACATCCCCGACGCGATCGACAACACGCTGGCGCTGGCACAGCGCTGCAATCTCGAGATGCGGCTGGGCACCTACTTCCTGCCCAACTACCCGGTCCCCGACGACGAGACCCTGGACACCTGGATCCAGAAGATGTCGCGCGACGGTCTGGAAGAGCGCCTGCAGAAGAATCCGCTGGCGCCGGGCATGAGCCGCGAGGACTACTTCGAGCGCCTGGAGTTCGAACTCAACACTATCATCAAGATGGGCTTCCCCGGCTACTTCCTGATCGTGGCCGACTTCATCCAGTGGGGCAAGAACCAGGGCATCCCGATCGGCCCGGGCCGCGGTTCCGGTGCCGGTTCGCTGGTGGCGTGGGCACTGAAGATCACCGATCTGGACCCGCTGCCCTACAACCTGCTGTTCGAGCGTTTCCTCAACCCCGAACGCGTGTCGATGCCCGACTTCGACATCGACTTCTGCATGGACCGCCGCGACGAGGTGATCGACTACGTCGCGCGCAAGTACGGCCGCGAGCGCGTCAGCCAGATCATCACCTACGGCACCATGGCCGCCAAGGCGGTGGTGCGCGACACCGGCCGCGTGCTCGGCTTCCCCTACGGGCTGGTCGATGGCGTTTCCAAGCTGATCCCCAACATCCTCGGCATCCATCTGAAAGATGCGCTGGGCATGGGCAAGGAAGGCGCCAATTCGGAAATGGCCTCGCCGGAGCTGATCGCCCGCTATGAGAGCGAGGACGATGTCCGCGACCTGATCGATCTGGCATTGCAGCTGGAAGACCTCACCCGCAACGCCGGCAAGCACGCCGGCGGCGTGGTGATCGGCCCCGAGCCGCTGAGCGAGTTCTGCCCGCTGTACGCCGAACACGACGAGAACGGCCAGGGCAAGAATCCGGTCACCCAGTTCGACAAGAACGACGTGGAAGAAGTCGGGCTGGTGAAGTTCGACTTCCTCGGCCTGCGCACGCTGACCATCATCGACTGGGCGGTCAAGGCGATCAACAAGCGCCACGAGCGCGCCGGCATCCCGCCGGTGGACATCACCCAGATTCCGCTGGACGACGCGCCGACCTACAAGGACATCTTCGCCAACGGCAACACCGGCGCGGTGTTCCAGTTCGAATCCTCGGGCATGCGCCGCCTGCTCAAGGACGCCCGTCCTGACCGCTTCGAAGACCTGATCGCGCTGGTGTCGCTGTACCGCCCCGGCCCGATGGACCTGATTCCCTCCTTCAACGCGCGCAAGCACGGGCAGGAAGAAATCATCTATCCCGATCCGCGCACCGAAGCCATCCTGAAAGACACCTACGGCATCATGGTGTACCAGGAGCAGGTGATGCAGATGGCGCAGATCGTCGGCGGCTACTCGCTGGGCGGCGCCGACCTGCTGCGCCGCGCGATGGGCAAGAAGGTGCCGGCCGAAATGGCCAAGCACCGCGAGATCTTCCGCGAAGGTGCGGCCAAGGGCGGCGTCGACGGACCCAAGGCCGACGAGATCTTCGACCTGATGGAGAAGTTCGCCGGCTACGGTTTCAACAAATCGCACGCCGCCGCCTACGCGCTGGTCAGCTACCAGACCGCGTGGCTCAAGCGTCACTATCCGGCCGAGTTCATGGCCGCGACGCTGTCCTCGGACATGGACAACACCGACAAGATGGTCGGCTTCCTGGCCGAAGTGCGCAATCTCGGCCTGACGGTGCTGCCGCCGCGCGTGAACGAATCGGCCTACATGTTCGAGGCCGCCAACGCCGACACCATCCGCTACGGCCTGGGCGCGATCAAGGGCGTCGGCCAGGGCGCCTGCGAGGCGGTGGTCGAAGAGCGCGAACGCAACGGTGAGTACGCCTCGCTGCTGGATTTCTGCGCGCGCATCGAATCGGGCAAGCTCAACCGGCGCACGCTGGAAGCCATGATCAACTGCGGCGCGCTCGATGGCCTGGGCACGAACCGCGCCACGCTGATGCTGCAGCTGCCCGAAGTGCTCAAGGCCACCGAGCAGATGGCGCGCGAGAAGGCCTCCGGACAGAATTCGCTGTTCGGCGCTCCGGATCCGGTCAACACCGCGCTGCAGCTGGACCTGCCGGAAAGCAAGGAATGGGCACTGGGCCAGCTGCTGGAAGGCGAGCGCGAGACACTGGGCTTCTACCTCAGCGGCCACCCGTTCGATCCCTTTGCCGACGACGTCAAAGAGCTGGTCGGCACCGATCTGGGCGGGCTGGAAAAGCTGATCCCCCCGGCGCGTCCCGGCAAGGACGGCGAAAAGCGCGCCTGGCGCCAGGAAGCCCCGGTGATCCTGGCCGGCATGGTGGTGGGGGTGCGCCGCAAGGGCGAGAGCCAGGTCTTCATGCAGCTGGAAGACGGCAAGGGCCGCGTGGAATGCAGCGCGTTCACCGATGGCCTGGCCGAGTTCGGCCACCTGATGACCAAGGACCGCATCCTGGTGGTCAAGGGTGGCCTGCGCGAGGACGAGTTCAACGGCGGCTATGCGTTGCGCATCCGCCAGTGCTGGGACTACGAGCAGCTTTGCGCCGACCATGCGATCCGCCTGTCACTGCGCGTGGATGCGCGCGACGGCCCGGTCTGGCAGCGCATCGATGCACTGCTGGACACCCATCGCCCCGGTCGCACACCGCTGCGTGTGGACCTGCTGCTCAAGGATAAGACCGGCAGCATCGCCGGCATGCTCGATCTGGGCGGCAGCGGTGCGGTCCGTGTCAGCACCAAACTGATCGATGCACTGCGCGAAGATCCCGCAGTGCGCACGGTCAAGGTCAAATGCAGCCCGCCGTGGGCCAATTGACCGGACGCACGCGTACGGGTTGATCTGACGCGTTCGGCTACACTTCCCCCCTTTAGAATTCATGACGGTTTCCGATGAACCCGAACTACCTCGATTTCGAGCAACCCATCGCTGATCTGGAAGCCAAGATCAAGGACCTGCGCAGTGCCAGCGCCGGGCCGGCGGTCAATGTCGATGCCGAGGTCAAGGCGTTGGAAGACAAGCTACGCCTGCGTACCGCGCAGATCTTCCGCAACCTCACGTCGTGGCAGGTACTGCAGGTGGCGCGCCATCCGTCGCGCCCGTATCCGCTGGATTACATCCGCATCTTCTGCGATGAATTCCAGGAACTGGCGGGCGATCGCGCCTTCGCCGATGACAAGGCCATTGTTGGCGGCCTGGCCCGTATCGGCGGCCGCCCGGTGATGCTGATCGGCCACCAGAAAGGCCGTGACACCAAGGAAAAGGTACGTCGCAACTTCGGCATGCCCAAGCCCGAGGGTTACCGCAAGGCGCTGCGCCTGATGAAGATGGCCGAGCGCTTCAAGCTGCCGGTGCTGACCCTGATCGACACCGCCGGCGCCTGGCCCGGCATCGACGCAGAGGAGCGTGGCCAGTCCGAGGCGATTGCCCGCAACCTGATGGAAATGGCCGAGCTGAAGGTGCCGGTGATCTGCACCGTGATCGGCGAGGGCGGCTCCGGCGGCGCGCTGGCGCTGGGTGTGGGCGACCGCACCCTGATGCTCGAATACAGCGTCTACTCGACCATCAGCCCGGAAGGCTGCGCCTCGATCCTGTGGAAGGACGCCGGCAAGGCCAAGGATGCGGCCGAGCAGCTGGGCATGATCGCCTCGCGCCTGAAGGGGCTGGGTCTGATCGACAAGGTGATCCGCGAGCCGATCGGCGGCGCCCACCGCAATCCGACGCAGATGGGCAAGCGACTGAAGGCCGTGCTGCTCAACGAGCTGGACGCGCTGGAAAAGCTGGGCGTGGAGGAACTGCTGGAGCAGCGCTACAAGCGCCTGCGCAGCTATGGAGCCTACGAGGCGGCCTGAGCCCGCCGGCGCAATCGCGCTCTGAACAGAAGGCCGGCATTGCCGGCCTTTTTGTTGACTCCCACACGACACCGCCAGGTCCACAATCCTCACCAGCACCCGTCAAGGGCAAGGCGATGAATACCGGAACGAAAGTGGTGGCCAGCGCCTCGGCGGTGGTTGCCGGCGTCTATCTGCTGGCCTGCGGCTTTCTGGCCGTCAATGCCCGCGCCCTGCTCTACCACCCTGCCCCGCGCGATCCCGCCACGCCCCACTGGACGCTGCAACGCGACGACGCACGGATCCTGATCAGCAGCAATCAGCGGCAAAGCCCGCATCTGGTGCTGTACTTCGGCGGCAACGCCGAGGACGTGGCGCAGACGCTACCGCTGCTGGAGCGCGCCTTCCCCGATGCCGGCATCCATGCCATGCACTATCGCGGCTACGGCGGCAGCTCGGGCATGCCGAGCGAGTCGGCGCTGATCGCCGATGCGTTCTCGCTGTATGACACCCTCGCCGCAGATGCCGGTCGTATCACCGTGATCGGCCGCAGCCTGGGCTCGGGTGTCGCCGTGCAGCTGGCCGCCGCGCGCACTGCCGACCGGCTGGTGCTGGTCACGCCCTACGGCAGCATCGCCGGGCTGGCGGCGCGGATGTTCTCGCTGTTTCCGGTGCGCTGGCTGCTGCGCGACCACTACGAGTCCTGGCGCTTCGCCGGCCACATCCGCGCCCCCAGCACGCTGATCATCGCCGGCCGCGATACGGTGATCCCCAACGACAGCTCGTTGCAGCTGGCCCGTCATTTCCGCCCCGGCCTTGCCGAGGTCATCACCTTCGCCGACGCCGACCACAGCGACATCACCCGACACCCGCAATTCGTCGCCGCCCTGCGCCACGGCACCGCGCCGGTGTCATGAGCACGTCCGCTGCAGCGTGGAGTGCGCAACAAAAAGGCCGGCAATGCCGGCCTTTTCATCTCATTTCCTGATCCCCTCAGAACGGCTTGGCCAGCACCAGGTAGACAATGGCGATGAACAGCACCAGCGGCAGCTCGTTGAACCAGCGCAGCGCGCGCGAGGACGGCAACGCCTTGCCCTTGAGCGTGCCCTTCAACCAGCGCCCGGTGACGCTGTAGTAGACCAGCAGCAACACCACCAGTCCGAGCTTGGCATGCAGCCAGCCGGCTGCCCCCGGTGCGACCATGGTCGGGAAATCGGGCAGCACCTTGTAGCCCAGCCACAGCACCAGTCCAAGCAGGAAGGCGATGCCGAACATGATGTGGCCGAAGCGGTACAACCGCTTGCCCATCAGCTGCAGCCGCTCCACCACGGCAGCCTGCCCTGCGGTTTCGGTGAGGTTGACCAGGATGCGCGGCAGGTAGAACACGGCCGCCATCCATGCCACCACGAACACCAGATGGAACGTCTTGACCCAGAAGTACGACTGCATGCACTGGCCCCTTTGGCGGCGTAGGATGGTCGCCATTTTCACCGATCCACCTCCCCTGCGCACATGCACGACAAACAGTACGACGCCGCCTACTTCCAACGCTGGTACCGGCGCGATGACATCGGCGGTCCCGCGCGTCTGGCGCGCAAGGTGCAGCTGGCCGTGGCCACGGCCGAGTACTACCTGGAACGTCCGGTCCGCAGCGTGCTGGATATCGGCTGCGGCGAGGGCGCCTGGCGCGCGCCACTGCTGAAGCTGCGGCCGAAACTGCAGTACATGGGCTTTGACAGCAGCGCGTACGCGGTGCGCCGCTATGGCCGCACCCGCAACCTGCATCTGGCCGGCTTCGGTGATTTCCAGTGGCTGCGCCCGTGCGCACCGGTGGACCTGCTGGTGTGTTCGGATGTCATGCACTACGTGCCCAGCCGCGAGTTGCGACAGGGGCTGCAAGGCCTGGCCGAGCTGTGCGGCGGCGTCGCGTTCCTGGAAACCTTCACCGCCGAAGACGACTTCCATGGCGACCACGACGGTTTCCAGCAGCGTGCGGCCAGCTGGTATCGCCGCCAGCTGCGTAGCGCCGGCTTCCAGTCCGTGGGCTCGCACTGCTGGCTCGGGCCGGCCTTCGACGAGGATGTCGCCGCGCTGGAACAGGGCCGCTGAGCCTCGCCGCCCGCGTTTAACGCCGCCAGCGCCAGAGTGCGCTATGCTGCGCAGCAACATATGACCATACATAATCAGTGATCCATGCTTTATCAATTGCATGAGTTGACCCGCAACCTGCTCGCGCCTTGGGTTCACCAGGCCCAGGCCAATGCGGCGTTCTTCAACAATCCTGGCCACTGGTGGTCATCCATGCCCGGGGCCGATCGGCTGGCAGCGATGAACGAGCTGTTCCACCGCATCGGCAAGGACTACGAAAAGCCCGAGTGGAACATCCACGAGCTGGAACTGGACGGCGAGATCGTGCCGATCGCCCAGCTCACCGAGGTGGAAAAGCCGTTCTGCAAGCTGCTGCGCTTCAAGCGCCACAGCAACGAGGCTTCCAAGGTCGAGGAACTGCTGGCCCAGCCGATCGTGCTGGTGGTGGCGCCGCTGTCCGGCCACCACGCCACGCTGCTGCGCGACACCGTGCGCACGCTGCTGCGCGACCACCGCGTCTACGTCACCGACTGGATCGACGCGCGCATGGTGCCGGTGGAACAGGGCGAGTTCGGCCTGGACGATTATGTGGAGTACGTGCAGGAGTTCATCCGCCACCTCGGCGCGGAGAACGTGCATGTGGTCAGCGTCTGCCAGCCGACCGTGCCGGTGCTGGCCGCCGTCTCGCTGATGGCCAGCCGCGGCGAAACCACCCCGCGTTCGCTGGTGATGATGGGCGGCCCGATCGATGCGCGCTGCAGCCCCACCGCGGTGAACAACCTGGCGACGCGCAATCCGCTGTCGTGGTTCGAGAACAACGTCATCCACACCGTGCCGGCGCCGTTCCCCGGCCAGGGCCGCCGGGTGTATCCGGGCTTCCTGCAGCATGCCGGTTTCGTATCGATGAATCCCAGCCGCCACTTGATGTCGCACTGGGATTTCTATACCGATCTGGTCAAGGGCGACATGGACGATGCCAACGCCCACCGCCAGTTCTACGATGAATACAACGCGGTGCTGGACATGCCGGCGCAGTTCTACCTGGACACCATCAAGGTGGTGTTCCAGCAGTTCCTGTTGCCACGCGGCGAGTGGTATGTGCGCGGCGAGCGCGTGGATCCGTCGGCCATCCGCAACACCGCATTGCTGAGCATCGAAGGCGAGCTGGACGACATCGCCGGCCTCGGCCAGACCGAGGCGGCGCAGGCGCTTTGCACCGGTATTCCGGCCTCGCGCCGCAGCCACTTCATCGTCGAGGGCGCCGGCCACTACGGCATCTTCAGTGGCCGCCGCTGGCGCGAGGTGGTTTACCCCACCGTGCGCGACTTCCTGGCCCGCCATGCGCAGCCGGCCACAGCTGCCAAGCCACGCAAGAAGGCCGCCGCCGGCAGCAACGTCACCCCGCTGCGGCGTCGCGCGCAGCGCTGATGCCGGAAGTGGAACGCAAAAGGGCGGGATGCGCGAGCACCCCGCCCTTTCTGTTTGCCCGGACGGCTTACAGGCGAACCAGCAGATGCTTGGCCAGCGCGCCGTGCAGCTTGCCGATGCCGCGTGCCAGATGCAGGGTGCCCAGCAGCAGCAGCAGGCCGGCCACCACCGTCAACGGCCACATCCAGAACGGCGAGCCGATATTGACCCCGTCGATCCAGATCCCGACCGGCTGCCCGAACAGCAGATCGGCCAACGGTGCGAACACCAGTGCCAGCGACGTCGACAGCAAGGCCGTTGCCAGCGTGAAGTACAGCGTTCCCAGCGGCAGCATCAGCAGGAAATACAGCATCGTCAGCCATGTCCGGCCGTCGGAGAACATCGCCCCGATGCGCTGCAGCCAGCCCTGGCTGCGGTCGGTATAGGCCGGCCGGCGCGGCATGCGCACCCCCAGCAGGGTCTCGATGATGCGACCTTCCAGCAGCGACAGCACCCTCACCGAGCCCAGGAACAGCAGCAGGATCGGGATGCCGATGATCAGGATCAGCAGGCCCAGCGACAGGCTCATGCCCGTCACCACCCAGGTGAAGAAGAAGGTGCCGGTCACCAGCGACAGCAGCATGTAGAACAGCGCGCCATAGGTGTGCGGATCGAGCACCACCCCGAACAGCCGCATCAGCAGCGAACGCGGCGGCGCGGCAGGCGGCTCGGCCTGTGCGGCTTGCGCTGAAGCCGGTTCCGGTGGTGCCGCAGCTGCGGCCACAGCCGCCGCCATCACCGGCACCACCGGTCCAGCGCTGGCACGCGGCGTGCGCAGGGCGCGGTTCACCGTCACTTCGGTCTCGCGGTAGATCTCGGCCACTTCCTCCGGTGCGCCGTAGCTGCCGGCGACCCCGGCGATCACCTCGGCCTCGCTCTTGCCCGGCTGCTCGGCCAGTTCCGAGCGCAGGTATTCCTCGGCGTCGTACAGCGCGTCCTGGATCATCGCCGGGTCCGCGCCGGCCAGCGCCGTGCGCAACTGCTCCAGGTATTCGGGAATCGTCGTCGGCAGCTGCCGCGCGGTGTTTTCGATGTTCATCAGTTGATTCCTTCCAGTACGGACTCGACCGAGTCGCGGGTGGCCTTCCAGGCGGCGATCCACTGCCGCAGAACGGCACGACCGTCGTCATTGATGCGGTAATAGCGGCGCGGTGGACCGGCCACCGACGGTTCAACGTGACTTTCCAGCAGCCCGGCGCCTTCCAGATTGCGCAGTACCGGGTACAGCGCGCTCTGCTTGCCGCTGAGCACCCCTTCGCCCACGCGCTCGAGTTCCTTGGCGATCAGGTAGCCGTACAGCGGCTCGGGCGCCTTGGCCAGCACCGCCAGCAACGCCAGCGACACCGTGCCGGTACTGAGTTCTTTCTGGAACTTGCGTAGCTGGGCATCAAGCTCACTCATGGCCCTCACTCCTGCACACTAGCCTGAAGGCAACACTAGTGTTTAGTTCGCTATAGTGAATGTGCCGATAGTCACCCCATCCTGCGCATGGACTGGCCGCGGGGCCCGGCGATCCCGCAGAATCGGCCAACACCCGTTCAGGAAAGTGCCCGATGACGCTTCGCCGTTCGCTGTTGACCCTGGCCTTGGCCCTGTCTCCGCTTCCGCTGCTGGCCGCCGACGCCCCGGCCAAATACCGCAGCGCGCAGGAGATCATCGACGCCTCACCGGCCAGCGACTGGCACACGCCGGCGCCGGAAAACCTCCTCTATATGGACGTGGACGGCGGCCGGGTGATCATCGAGCTGGCGCCGGACTTCGCCCCCGAACACGTCGGCAACATCCGCACCCTGGCGCGCGAGCACTTCTGGGACGGGCTGAGCATCTACCGCGCGCAGGACAATTTCGTGGTCCAGTTCGGCGATGCCGAGGCCGATGACGCCGCCAAGGCCAGGTCCATGGGCAGCGCCAGAACCCACCTGCCGGCCGAATTCCAGCGCCCCGCCCAAGGCCTGGCCTTCACCGCCCTGCCCGACCGCGATGGTTGGGCCACACAGACCGGCTTTGTCGGTGACTTCGCCGTCGGCAGCGATGGCCAGCACAGCTGGCTGGCGCACTGCTATGGCGCGCTCGGAGCCGGCCGCAACAACGCCGAGGACAGCAGCCTCGGCGCCGAGCTGTATGTCGTCATCGGCCAGTCGCCGCGCCAGCTGGACCGCAACATCACCCTGGTCGGCCGTGTGCTCAAGGGCATGGAGCTGCTCAGCGCGATCCAGCGCGGCCCCGAGCCGATGGGCTTCTACGACGATGCCGCGCAGCGCACACCGATCAAGGCCATCACCCTGGCCAGCACCTTGCCGGTCGAGCAGCGCGTGCCGCTGCAGGTGCTGCGCACCGATTCGAAAACCTTCGCCGCCACCGTGGAAGCCCGCCGCAACCGCGTCGATGGTTTCTACAAACGCGCCGCCGGGCATATCGACCTGTGCAACATCCCGCTGCCGGTGCGCGTTGGCAGCGCCGTGAAGTAATTCCCCCACCGATTGAGAACCACTATGTCCGAGCTCGCCCCCGCCCCCGAACTGGCCCCCGGCCGCTACCGCCACTACAAGGGCATGGACTACGAGGTCCTTGGCGTCGCCCGCCACAGCGAAACCCTGGAGCCGGTCGTGGTCTACCGTGCGCTCTACGGTGAAGGCGGACTGTGGGTGCGGCCGTACGCGATGTTCTGCGAAACCGTGGTCATCGACGGCCAGCCGGTGCGCCGTTTCGCGCCACTGGCGTCCCCCGCCGGATAAGCGCGGCGCCTAGTCCGGCATGGGTGTACCGCCGCGCGGCGGTCGCCCCCGCAGGCGGATGGGGACACGCCTGAAGGCGTCCATCCCAACGTACGCGAGCGCTCGTCCACTGCACTGCAACAGGCTCCCCGCACCGGTCAGAACCGCCTGCACCGCATGCGGGCCCGGCAAACACCCCGGTATGAAGCGCCGCGATTTCCCACGTGCGCTTCACCCGTCCTTTTCCGCGCCGTACCTATGCTGGCGCTCCATTGCCCGGAGGTTCCCAATGCCCATCCTGCGTATCCGCATTACCGGCAGCGCCGACGACGCGCGTGCCATCAGCAACCTGCTGTCCAGCCTGGAGGGCGTCGAACACATCGAGGAAACCGACGATCTGATGCCCCATCTGGATGATGAGGACTCCAGCTCGGCAGGGCTGTCCGATGAACATGGCCCGGGAATCCATGAACTGGAAATCGAAGTCGGCAACGCCGCCACCTCCCAGAACGTGCATCTGGCGGTAGAGCGGCTCGCTCGGACGCTGGATGTTTTTGTCGAATACGAGCACGACGAAGGCTGACCGCGCCGCCAGCTCATGGCGGCAATACCGGCGTCATGCCACCACGGGGATGCCCCTGGCTTCGCGGGGGCTCCCGGGCAGCGGCCGGTTGGCCTGCGGGCCACCCCGGCAGCGCTACACCAACCAACGGCAGGTGCGGCCGCCACCACAGCCACCTATGCTGGCAGACATCAATCGCCCCATAGGATCACCGATGCGCAAGCACCTGCTCGCCGCCGCCCTGCTCGCCAGCCTTGCCGGCTGCCAGAGTGGCGAAGCCCCCACCACCCCGTCCGCCGCCACCGAGCAGGCCGGGCAGAGCCAGGCCGACGCCCAGTTCGCCGAACTGTCCAAGAAGGCCCTGGACACCTGGATGCAGCTGTCTCCGGTCAGCGCCACCCAGATCGGCGATCACCGTTTCGATGCCGAACTGGACGACGTCAGCGCCGCCGGCCAACAGAAGAGCCTGGAAGCGAGCAAGGCGCTGCTGGCCGATCTGGAGAAGATCGACGTGAGCAAGCTCGGCCGCGAGAACCAGGTCGATGCCGCCATCCTGCGCAACCAGCTGCAGTCGGACATCTGGTCCAACGAGACCCTGCAGTCCTGGCAGTGGGACCCGCAGGTCTACAGCGGCCTGGCCGGCAGCGCCATCTACGGCCTGATGGCGCGCGAATTCGCGCCGCTGCCCGAGCGCCTGAAATCGGCCACCGCGCGCATCGAGAAGATCCCGCAGATCTTCGCCGCCGCCCGTGCCAACCTCGATCCGGCGCGGGTACCGAAGATCCATGCCGAAACCGTCGCCAAGCAGAACCGCGGCATCCTCAGTCTGGTGGAAACCTTCATCGTGCCCAACCTCGGCCAGCTCGAAGCGGCCGACCAGGAGCGCCTGAAGACCGCCATCGCCGGCCTGACCAAGGCGGTGGAAGAGCAGCAGACCTGGCTGGACAGCACCCTGGTACCCAACGCCAAGGGCGAGTTCCGCATCGGCGCGGAAAAGTACGACCAGAAGCTGAAGTTCTCGCTCAACTCCTCGCTGTCGCGCGCCGAGATCGGCGAACGCGCCCGTGCCGAACTGGCCCGCGTGCGCACCGACATGTACGGCATCGCCCAGGTGGTCTTGAAGGACAAGCCCGGCGCACCGGAGATGCCGGCCAATCCCACCGACGCCCAGCAGCAGGCGGCGATCGAAGCGGCGCTGGAACTGGCCTATGCCGACAAACCGGCCCGCAACAAGGTGGTCGAAGACGCCAAGGCCGCACTGGACCAGTCCACCGCGTTCGTGCGTGAGCACGACCTGATGACCCTGCCCGATTCGCCGGTGGACATCATCCTGATGCCCGAATTCCAGCGCGGCGTGGCCGTGGCCTACTGCGATTCGCCCGGCCCGCTGGACAAGAATCTCAAGACCTTCTACGCCGTCTCGCCGATTCCCGACGACTGGAACGACAAGCAGGTCGATTCGTTCCTGCGCGAATACAACAGCCGCATGATCCACCTGCTCTCCATCCACGAAGGCACGCCGGGCCACTATCTGGAAGGCTGGCACTCCGGCAAATTTCCCTCCACCCTGCGCGCCGTGCTGCGCTCGGGCCTGTTCGCCGAAGGCTGGGCGGTCTATACCGAACGCATGATGCAGGAACAGGGGTATCTGGATAACGACCCGCTGTTCCACCTGGTGCAGCTCAAGTTCTACCTGCGCACCATTGCCAACGCCATCCTCGACCAGGGCGTGCACGTGGACAACTGGAGCCGCGAACAGGCCATGCACCTGATGACCCACGACGCCTTCCAGCAGGAAAGCGAAGCGGCGGGCAAATGGATCCGCGCCCAGCTCACCTCGGCGCAGTTGCCAACTTACTTTGTCGGCGCGCAGGAACACTTCGACACCCGCAAGGCCGTGGAAGAAAAACAGGGCGCCAACTTCAACCTGAAGGCCTACCACGACCAGATCCTGTCCTACGGCGCGCCGCCGGTGCGCTTCGCCCGCCAGCTGATGCTGGACCAGCCGATCGAGTGATCGTGACCGCTGATTGATTGTCAAAAAGCCCGGCATTCGCCGGGCTTTTTCTTTAAAAAATGCCGTGGCCTCCCGGCGTTATCACCCGCTCTCGGGCTAATAGGTGCTTATCCAGCAAAATTGGGGGTTTTGCGGGGGAGCGTCGTGCGCGCTTATCCCTCCAGCAGCGGCCAAGCCACTGACCTGAAAGGCCTGCCATCCCTTTCCAACTCCTTGGATGTGGGGTAATACTCCGTGCCACACCCCACTTCTGGGGTCTACTTAGAGTTAGGCGGAATTGGTAAAAGTGGCTGGCGGTTTCTAGCCGGGTCATTTCACCGGCTGTTCGCCAGTTAGCTCCGGATCGCAGTCATCACCACATTGCCGTCGTCCAAGATTTCCGCTCCGGCCTTGGCTTTATCGCCGCCGCACAATCATTGCTTTTAGCTTCGGCGGCTCCGCGCGGCACGGTTTGCGGAGCAAGCCCCGGTCTTGCCAGCTGTGGCATTATCGGCCTTTGTTGAGCAGTCCAAGCGGCGGCACTGGCCAAGGGGAAAGTTGGCTGGCCAATTCAGCCTAACAAGTCATTCAAGCCGACGTTGCTCCGCAACGCGGCTTAATTCTGGCGTTAGGCACGTGGAAGAAGATCTTCGCCAGCTGGTAAAGGCCTGCACCGAAGACGGCGAGCGAAACCCGCTGATGCCGTCTAGGCACCTAGACTTCTGTGCGACCCATGGTATCACTGAAGAGGCCTTCTACTGGCACTTTTCTAGAATTATCGCGCTAGATTTTGCGAACGGCCTTATATCCTTTTCGGATGGGGACGCAGCAATGAATCGGCTATGGAGCATGCGCAATTTTGGTCTCGATGGATTCGCACTCGAAATCTACGAGGCCTTTGACGCGGGCGAGTTCACGCATAGTGGAGACCACCATGAAACAATCTCGTGGCAAAAGTACACGCTTCCGCATGTCATGGAGTCCTTGTTCAACGCCGGTCTACTGCCACGTGTCTAACAATTCATTCAAGCCGACGCCGCTTCGCGGCGCGGCTTAATTCAAGTGTTAGGCCCCGTATGAGCCAT
>NZ_LLXS01000010.1:0-105578 GCF_001431585.1 Stenotrophomonas pictorum JCM 9942
GCCGGCTTCCTTTGATGGGCACGCTCCTTCATCCACCGCGAAGGCGTGCCCGGCTAGTGTCTATCCACTTTTCATGACGAGGTCGCCATGAGCCCCTACAAGATCGCGGTTTTCGTTGGCAGTCTGCGCAAGGAGTCCATCAACCGGCGTCTGGCCCATGCGTTGGAAAAGCTGGCTGGCGACCGGGCCAGCTTCGATTACATCCAGCTCGATGACATCCCGCTGTACAACCAGGATCACGACAGCCGGTTTCCGGCCCAGGGCACACGGCTGAAGAACCAGGTGCGCTCGGCCGATGCGGTACTGTTCATCACGCCCGAGTACAACCGCTCCATTCCCGGGGTGCTCAAAAACGCCATCGATACCGGTTCCAGGCCACAGGGGGACAATGCGTTCCAAGGCAAGCCGGCGGCGCTGATCGGCGCCTCCTTCGGCAGTGCCGGTACCGCCATGGCGCAGCAGCACCTGCGCAACGTGCTGGTGGCGGTGGGCCTGGCCGCAATGGCGCGGCCGGAGGCCTTCGTGCAGTTCAAGGAGGGGCTGATCGAGGCGGACGGCACCGTTGCCAGCGAAGGCACGCGCAAATTTCTGCAAGGCTTTCTGGATGCCTTCTTCGACTGGATCCAGACCCAGCAGCCCAGGTGACCGCCTGGCGCGGCCCCGGTAGCCCCATTCACGGTCGGTACGTGCCCGGGCGTCGGGTTTTGCGATAATCACGCCCCCGGCATTGCAATGGTGCCGGGGGCTTTTCTGTATGGCCACCCACGTCCGGTACGCCAGCGCCCCTGCGCGGGGTTGGTTTGTGGACAGGTTGTCCACAGAGTTGTCCGTACCCCGGTGGCCGATGCCCACCTAACATGGCCGCACGGCCTTACTGCAGGAAATACGCTTTTCATGTCCGCCCGCACTGGTTTCCGTTCCGACCGTAAAGACCGCGCTGATCGTGCCGATCGCAGCGAGCAGCGCATCGACGCCTTGCGTGTGCCCCCGCATTCGGTGGAAGCCGAGCAGGCTGTGCTCGGTGGCCTGATGCTGGCGCCGGAAGCCTATGATCGGGTCAACGAGGCGCTGACCGACAAGGATTTCTACCGGCGTGACCACCAGCTGATCTACCGGGCGATCTGCGAATTGTCCGAGCGCGATCGTCCGTTCGATGCGGTGACGCTGGGTGAGTGGTTCGAATCGCAGGGCAAGATGGAGCTGATTGGCGATGGCGCCTACCTGATCGAGCTGGCCAGCACTACGCCATCGGCCGCCAACATTTCGGCCTATGCCGAGATCGTGCGCGACAAGGCCGTGCTGCGACAGCTGATCCAGGTCGGCACCGACATCGTCAACGATGGCTTCCAGCCCGAAGGCCGCGACAGTTCCGAACTGCTCTCCAGCGCCGAGAAATCGGTGTTCGCCATCGCCGAACAGGGCGCGCGCGGGCGTACCGATTTCGTTGCGATGCCCGGTGCGCTGAAGGATGCGTTCGAGGAGCTGCGCAACCGCTTCGAGAACGGCGGCAACATTACCGGCCTGCCGACCGGCTATACCGATTTCGATGCGATGACCGCCGGCCTGCAGCCGACCGACCTGATCATCCTTGCCGCGCGCCCGGCCATGGGCAAGACCACGCTGGCGCTGAACATCGCCGAGTATGCCGCGATCAAGTCGAAGAAGGGCGTGGCGGTGTTCTCGATGGAAATGTCCGCCTCGCAGCTGGCGATGCGCCTGATCTCCTCCAACGGCCGCATCAACGCCCAGCGCCTGCGCACCGGCCAGCTCGAGGACGAGGACTGGAGCCGCGTCACCGGCGCGATCCGCATGCTCAAGGAAACCAAGATCTTCATCGATGACACCCCGGGCGTATCGCCGGAGATCCTGCGTTCCAAGTGCCGCCGCCTCAAACGCGAGCACGACCTTGGCCTGATCGTGATCGACTACCTGCAGCTGATGAGCGTGCCGGGCAACAGCGAGAACCGCGCCACGGAAATCTCCGAGATCTCGCGCTCGCTCAAGGGCCTTGCCAAGGAACTGAACGTACCGGTGATCGCGCTGTCGCAGCTCAACCGCTCGCTGGAAACGCGTACCGACAAGCGCCCGGTGATGGCCGATCTGCGCGAATCCGGTGCTATCGAGCAGGACGCGGACATGATCGTTTTCATTTACCGAGACGACTACTACAACAAGGAAAGTTCGCCGGACAAGGGCCTGGCCGAGATCATCATCGGCAAGCATCGTGGTGGTCCTACCGGTTCGTGCAAGCTGAAGTTCTTCGGCGAATACACCCGGTTCGACAACCTCTCGCACGATTCGGTCGGCTCGTTCGAGTAAGCCCTCTGCTCAGGGGCGCCCGTTGCGCTCCTGGGTCAACTTGCCCAGCACCTTCACCGCGAAGCCGCCACCGGGCACCACGGTCGACGCCATCTCCGCGCCCAGCTCGAACAGCATCTCGCGCGACATCACCGTGTCCAGCTTGTCGCGGAACCACTGGCCATCCTCCACCACCTCGCCGGTCAGGCCGTCGATTTCGATCACGCCGATCTTGCCGGCGCCGGTCCACAGGTATTCGAAGGCGAACACCGGGCGGAAGTACAGGTTGGCGCTGACGAATTCCAGCAGGTCGTTGTCGATGCGATGGGCGTCGATGGCTTCGGCGGCCAGCTGCGACTTGATCACCTGCACCACCGAGGCGAAGGGCATCTGCGGGGTGACCCCGCCGGGTAGATCCAGTTGCTGCTGCTCCACCGCGCGATAGCGTTCCACGTAGCCCTGCAGCTTGGCCTGGCGGATCGGCCGCTTCAGCCCGTCCTGGTAGAGCAGGGTGTCTATCTTGCGGTGGCACAGTTCGTTGACGGCCAGCTCCACCCGCGGCTTGTTGCCGTTGGCCAGCACTTCGATGGTCTGCCCGGCGATCTCCAGCTGGCGCGCGTAGGGATTGGCGATCTGCAGCGGATACACCGCCTCGTGCAGGTAATCGATCTCGCGCCGCGCGGCCACATACCAGAAAGGCTCATAGCGCAACTCCGACTTGGACAGGTTCACGGTCTCGGTCTTGGGCCTGTTCAGCGGATTGAGCCGGGCCAGCGTGCCAAAAGCGGACAGCTTGCTCTTCTCGGCTTGTTCCTCGGCCGCGCGCGCTGAGTACACTTCATCGAAAACCAGAATCCGGTAGACCGATGCGGCCGGATTGAGCTGCGTTTCCATCGAGTATTCCTCTCTCTGGCGGCGGTCGGTAAGGGCGTCGGGGCCGCGTGGCCGGGGTGTCCCGGAGATGATGGCACAGCATCCCGGGCGCTCTTTTCACGGCGCGACGACCTATCATGAGCGCCTTCAAATCGACTGGTTCTGACTGAAGATGTCCGTTGCGTTGGTATGGTTCAGGCGTGATCTGCGCCTGCAGGACAATCCGGCATTGCAGGCGGCGCTGGCTGCCGGGCACGACCCGGTGCCGGTGTACGTGCATGCGCCGGCTGAGGAGGAGACGTGGGCGCCCGGCGCGGCTTCCGATGCCTGGCTGCATCGCTCACTCGCCGCGCTGGATGCCGATCTGCGTGCGCGTGGTTCGCATCTGGTCATCCGCCGCGGCCCCAGTGCCGGGGCATTGCAGCAGTTGATCGCCGAAACCGGCGCCCAGGCGGTGTACTGGAACCGCAAGTACGAGCCTGTCACCCAGCCGCGTGATGCGGCGATCAAGCGCGATCTGCGCCAGCAGGGACTGCAGGTGGAAAGCCACAACGGCTATCTGCTGTTCGAACCCTGGGAGCTGACGACCCAGCAGGGCGGCCCCTACAAGGTATTCACGCCGTTCTGGCGCAATGCGCTGAGCCGCTGGCGTCTGGCGGAGCTTTGCGCTGCGCCGGATATGCTGGCCGCGCATGGGATCGATGGATTGCCCCTGGAGGCACTGGGCCTGTCGCCGCGATTGGCTTGGGATGCCGGTTTCTGGGAGCGCTGGCAGCCCGGCGAGGCCGGTGCGCAGCAAACGCTGGAGGTGTTCACCGACGGTGCGCTCAACGGTTACTGCGAACAGCGCGACCTGCCGGACCGTGTCGGTACCTCCCTGATCTCGCCCCACCTGCATTTTGGCGAGATTGCACCGTGGCGCATCGCCCATGTGCTGCAGGGAATTCGTAGTGCCGGGCGCAATGCCGATATCGACGGCTACCTGCGCCAGCTGGGCTGGCGCGAATTTTCCTGGCATCTGCTGCATCACTTCCCGCAGACCTCGGATGCCAACCTCAATCCGCGTTTTGATGGCTTTGCCTGGGCGCCGCCGCAGCAAGCATTGCTGGAGGCCTGGCGGCAAGGACGTACCGGCATCCCCATCATCGATGCCGGCATGCGCGAGCTGTGGGCAACGGGCTACATGCACAACCGGGTGCGGATGCTGGTGGGAAGCTTCCTGTGCAAGCACTTGCGCATCCACTGGCTGCAAGGCGCGCGCTGGTTCTGGGACACGCTGGTGGATGCCGATCTGGCCAACAACAGCATGGGCTGGCAATGGATCGCCGGCACCGGCGCCGATGCGGCGCCGTACTTCCGCGTATTCAATCCGGTCACGCAGGCGCAGAAGTTCGACCCGCAGGCGCGCTACATCACGCGCTGGGTGCCGGAGCTGGCGAAGTTGCCGGTGAAAGCGCGCTTTGCGCCGTGGCTGTCGCCCGGATTGCTGGCGGAAATGGCCCCGTCGTATCCGGCACAGCCGCTGGTGGATCTGGCAGAAGGCCGGGAGGCGGCGCTGGCGGCCTATCACCTCTGCCGTTAGCCGCTTTCGTTCCCGTGGCAGCTTTATGAATGGATGCCATGGGTAGGCGATTTTCATCATGTCCGGATTGCGCAGTGCTGTTTATGCTGCGCGGGCAAATCCCCGCTGGCCCGGCCGGCTCATGAAGGAGACTCAGATGATCCCACTTACCGTTGTTCGCAATCTTTCCATTGGTCTGGTGGCCGCTGCCGTCCTTTCGGCCTGTGCCACCGGTGGTTCGTACGTGCAGAGCGACCAGTACGGCAACCCTTCGCAGCAGCAGAACCGTACCGGCAAGGGCGCGCTGATCGGTACCGCCATCGGCGTAGCCGCCGGCCTGTTGAGCGGTGACAGCGCCACCGAGCGCCGTCAGCGCGCGATGGTGGGCGCCGGTATCGGTGCACTGGGAGGCGCCGCGGTAGGCAACTACCAGGACCGCCAGGAGCGCGCATTGCGTGAGCGCACCGCCAACACCGGTATCGATGTTCAGCGCCAAGGCGACAACATCACCCTGAGCCTGCCCGATGGCATCACCTTCGATTTCAACAAGACCTCGCTCAAACCGCAGTTCTACGGGGCGCTCAACGGCGTGGCCAGCACCCTGCGCGAATACAACCAGACCATGATCGAGGTGGTTGGGCATACCGACAGCATCGGCACCGATGCGGTGAACAACCGCATCTCCAAGGAGCGCGCCGATGCCGTGGCCGCCTATCTCACCGCCCAGGGCGTGCAGCGTGAACGCATCGAGACGCTGGGCGCCGGCAAGGCCTATCCGATTGCCGACAACAGCACCGAAGCCGGTCGCGCGCAGAACCGCCGCGTCGAGATCCGTGTGATCCCGCTGCGTTCGTGATCCATCGGTAGTTGATCCAGGTGAAGGGCCGCGCGAGCGGCCCTTTTCCCGTGAACAGCAGCGCTAGGGAAGATCGTCGGCGATGGCAAAGCTGTTGCGGCCTTCGCTCTTGGCCCGGTACAACGCCGCATCGGCACGCGAGAACCAGTCCTGCCAGTGCTGTTCGCCGCCATACATTGCCGCGCCCAGCGAGATGGTGATGCGTCCGTCAGGCCCGTTCAGCGCCTGGAAGACCGCATTGCGGATGCGTTCGCTGAAGCCGGCCAGCGCTTCGCGCGAGCCGGTTTCGGCCAGTATCACGAACTCCTCGCCACCGAAGCGGAATACCTTGTCGTTGTCGCGAAGCTCGGCGTGCAGGATGGCGGCAAGATCGGACAATGCCGCATCACCTGCAGCATGGCCATGACGGTCATTGACCTCTTTGAAATGGTCGATATCCAGCACCACCAAGGCCTGCCGGAAGCGGTTTTCGCGCGCACCGTTGATCTGTTGTTGCAGGGCTTTTTCCAGCGCGCGGCGATTGGGCAGGCCGGTCAGTGCGTCCAGCGAGGCCAGAAGCTCCAGCCGGGTGTGATCGCCCTGGAGGCGTCGTGAAAAGCGATAGCCGAAGCCGAAGATCAGGATGATGACCACCAGCGCCTGCAGATCCGGAGGCGGGCCGCGCAGCAGCGGGGGCATGGCGATCAGGCCGGCGACCAGCAGCAGGTTGGCGGGTGTTGCAATGCTCTGACGCACGAGGAAGAAATTGGCCATCAAGGCCAGGTACGACCAGGGCAGCGCGCTCCTGCCGAGCAGCCCTGCGGCGAGCAGGCAGCCGGTGATATGCGCGATGCACAGCAACAGACCCGCCGCGCCCATCTTTGGAGCGCGCCTGTAGATCAGAGTGCAGGCGATGACCGCAGGGGTCGCGACGGCTGCGCTGCACAGTGCCCATCCCCATTGGCGGTTGAGCGCCAGCCAGACACTGAAGAACAGCAGCAGCAGGCTGGTGGTCGGGGCAATGGTGCGCAATGGCACCCTGCGCAACTCGTGCGGCAGGTTGGGAGAAGAGGGGGAAGGACCGCTGGCGGGTTCCATGGTTCGCGAACGATAGCAGGCTGTGGGGCGATGTTGGATTTCGCCTGAATTGGACCCTTCAAGCGCTGGCAGGTTCCCTTGTGATGGAGTACAAATGTACTCCATGAGTGACCTTAGTCCCCGCCGTGCCGCGATCCTCGCCTTCATCCATGACCGTGTCGACGGGCAAGGACAGCCACCGACGCTGGCCGAAATCGCGCAGGCCTGCGGTCTGGCCTCGCGCGGGGCGGCCCGCAAGCATGTTTTGGCGCTCTCCGAAGCCGGATTGATCGATGTCACCGCTAGACAGGCCCGCGGTATCCGGCCGGCTGATTTCCGCGCTCGCGCCGACCGGTTGCAGGTTCCCATCCTGGGGCGGGTGGCGGCCGGCCTCCCTATCGGTGCCGATGCCGGACTGGTGGATACGTTGGAGCTGGATGCGCGGCTGTTTGCGGCCCGGCCGGATTATCTGCTGCGCGTGCAGGGCGATTCGATGATCGAAGACGGCATCCTGGATGGCGACCTGGTCGCCGTACGTCGCGCGGATGACGCGTACGACGGACAGACGGTGGTGGCACGGCTGGAGGGCGAGTTGACCATCAAGCGTCTGTCGCGCGGCGGCGCCCACGTGCGCCTGCTGCCACGGAATCCGGCCTATGCGCCGATAGAGATACAGCCGGATCAGGAGTTCGCCATCGAGGGCGTGTTCTGTGGGCTGGTGCGACGCGGCTGATGGGCGCGGTCGTTGCCCTCGACAGCCTGTTGCAGGAACGCCGTGTCTGGCGTGGACGGCCGGCTGCGCTGCCGGCCAGCCGGCAACCTACCGGGCATCCGCTGTTGGACGAAGTCTTGCCGAGCGGTGGCTGGCCGGAGGCGGCACTGAGCGAAATCCTGCTGCCTGCCGAGGGGGTGGGGGAGTTGCGCCTGCTGTGGCCCACGCTGACGCGGTTGACCCGTGCCGGAGAACGGGTGGTGCTGGTGGCGCCGCCGCATATTCCCTATGCGCCGGCCTGGCAGGCGGCGGGAGTGGATCTTCGCCAGGTGCAGGTGGTGCAGGCCGACGGGTTGCGCGACGCATTGTGGGCCAGTGAGCAGTGTCTGCGTTCGGGTAGTTGTGGAGCGGTGCTGTGCTGGCCCCAGTTGACCGAAGACAAGGCGCTGCGGCGCTTGCAGGTGGCGGCCGAATCCGGGCGGACACTGGGGTTTGCGTGCCGGCCGTTGCAGGCGGTGTGCAATCCGTCGCCCGCGGCGTTGCGTATCGCCATCGATGCGCAGCCGGCGCAGCTGCGGGTGCTCAAGTGCCGGGGGGGGATGCCTCCGTCCCGGCCGCTGCCGTTTGCACGGATGCAGTGAGGCACCATGCGCTGGGCCTGCATTCTGCTGCCACATCTGGCCATGGACGGCGTGCTGCGTGGTTGCGCCGAACCGGCGCTGCCGCGCGTGCTGGTCAGTGGTCCGGCCCAGCGGCGGGTGCTGCATTCGGTGAGCCCGGCCGCCGCAGCGCTGGGATTGAAGGCGGGTCAGTCGCTGGTGACCGCACAGGCATTGGTTGCCGGTTTCCAGGTGCAGCCCCATGCACCGCAGATGCAGACGCATTGGCAGGAATTTCTGGCGGCATGGGCCTACCGTTTCAGTTCGCAGGTAAGTCTGCAATACGCGCAGGCATTGATCATCGAGGTCGAGCACAGCCTGGGTCTGTTTGGTCCGTGGCCACAATTCGAGGCGCGCTTGCGACGTGAGCTGGACGCGCTGGGTTTCCGCCATCGCATCGCCCTGGCCCCCAATCCGGTGGCGGCGCGGGCGCTGGCCAATGCCGGCGACGGCCTGGTTGTGGATGAGGCCGGACTGGCCGCGCTGCTGGGCCAGTTGCCGGTGGCGCGGACAGGTTTCGGGGCTGCGGCCGCTGCGGCGTTGGCGCGCATGGGCGTGCGCAAGGTCCGGCAGTTGCAGGCGCTGCCGCGTGCCAGCATAAACCGCCGGTTTGCTCCGGAAGTACTGCAGCATCTGGATGCATTGCTCGGTGAGCGTGCTTTCGTATTGCAGCCTTATCAGCCGCCGGAGGTGTTCGAACTGCGCATCGAACTGGGCTATGAAGTGGAATCCTCGCAGGCGTTGCTGTTCCCGTTGCGGCGGCTGACCTCCGACCTGGCTGCGTTTCTGGCCGGGCGCGATGGCAGCGTTCAACGGTTTTCACTGTTGCTGGAGCATGAAGACCGGCCCTTGACCTGCATCGATATCGGCCTGCTTTCAGCCGAACGCGATGCCGGGTTGCTGTTCGATATCGCGCGCAGCCGCTTGGAGCAGGCGGAAATTCCCGCCCCGGTGCGCCAGTTCGGGCTGCGTGCTGACCAGCTGCCTGTATTTGTGCCGGAATATCGGGAGCTGTTTGATGCCCGGCCCCAGCAGAGCATGCCGTGGGAGCAGCTGCGCGAACGTCTGCGCGCACGCCTGGGCGACCAGGCGGTGCACGGGCTGCGTGTGCATGCCGACCATCGCCCGGAACAGGCGTGGCGGAGCGACATGGCAGGCCTGGCGGGTGATGTCCCGGCCCTGTTGCGCCCCGGTTGGCTGCTGCGCGAACCCCGGCCGTGGCCAGGGGCGGCGCCGGAGCTGCTGTCCGGGCCGGAGCGGATTGAAAGTGGCTGGTGGGAGGCGGATATACGGCGGGACTACTACCGGGTCGCTACTCGCTTCGGCCAGCAGGCCTGGGCCTGGCGCGACGTGGGCGGCGAAGGCGGGTTCATGCTGCATGGCTGGTTTGCATGAGTGAGGGATATGCCGAGCTGCATTGCCTGTCGGCCTTCAGTTTCCAGCGCGGCGCCTCGACTGCGGATGAGCTGTTTGCCCGCGCCAGGCACCACGCCTACAGCGCGCTGGCGATCACCGACGAATGCTCGCTGGCCGGCATCGTGCGCGCACTGCGGGCATCGGAAGCCAGTGGCGTGCCGTTGATTGTCGGCAGTGAAATACAGCTGGAGGCTGGCCCTCGGCTGGTGTTGCTGGTGGAGGATGACAACGGCTACCGCAGCCTGTGCTGGCTGATCACCCAGGCCCGGCGACGTGCCGACAAGGGCCAATACCGGCTGCTGGCCGAGGATCTCGAGCAGGTGGATCGCAGCGGTCTGCTGGCGCTGTGGCTGCCGCCGGCGGTGCCGGAGCCGGCGCACGGGTGTCGCCTGCGGGAATGGTTTGCCGATCGTTGCTGGATCGCGGTCGAGCTGCATCACGGGGCGGATGATCCAGGGCGCCTTCAGTTATTGCAGCGCTTGGGCGCGGAGCTGGGGATGCCGCTGGTGGCGTCCGGTGATGTGCACATGCACGCGCGGGGGCGGCGTGCCCTGCAGGACGTGATGACGGCTATCCGCCACCGCGTCACCGTGGCCGACGCCGGTCATCTGCTGTTTCCCAACGGCGAGCGGCATCTGCGGCCGCTGTCCGCCCTGCGGTCGATCTATCCGTCCGCGCTGCTGCGCGAAACGCTGCGGATAGCAGCGCGTTGTACCGGTTTCGACCTGAGAAAAGCCGTGGACTACCTGTATCCCAGTGAGTTGGTGCCTGCCGGCCATACGCCGCAAAGCTGGCTGGCTGAGCTGGTGAGGCAGGGCGCCTGCAGACGTTGGTCGCAAGGGACGAGCCCCCAGGCGCAGGCACTCATCGACAAGGAGCTGGCGTTGATTGCCCGCAAGCGTTATGCCTCCTATTTCCTCACTGTGCATGACCTGGTGGCCCACGCCCGCAGCCTCGGCATCCTCTGCCAGGGGCGCGGTTCGGCGGCCAACTCGGTGGTGTGCTTCGTATTGGGAATCACCGAGCTGGATCCTTCGCACAGCCACCTGCTGTTCGAGCGTTTCATTTCAGAAGATCGCGACGAACCGCCGGATATCGACGTCGATTTCGAGCACGAGCGGCGGGAGGAAGTCATCCAGTATGTGTTTGCACGTTACGGACGCGAGCGGGCCGCGTTGGCTGCGGTAGCCACCCAGTACGGCGGACGCGGGGCGATCCGCGATGTGGCGCGGGTGCTGGGGATGCCCGGTGACGCGATCAGCCGGCTGACCAGCTGTATCGGCCAGTGGTCGGACCGCCTGCCCGACGGGGAGCGATTGCGCGAGCACGGGTTCGACCCGGACAGCCCGCTGCTGCATCGCATCCTGGTGCTGGCTGGCGAACTGATCGACTTTCCGCACTACCTGTCGCAGCACCCCGGCGGGTTCGTCATTTCCGAGCGGCCATTGCACAGCATGGTGCCGGTGGAGAACGCCGCGATGGCCGCACGCACGGTGATCCAGTGGGACAAGGATGACCTGGAGTTCCTCGGCCTGATGAAGGTCGACGTGCTGGCGCTGGGCATGCTTACCGCAGTGCGGCGCTGCTTCGATCTGATACGGCACCATCGCGGGCGTCAGCTCACCCTGGCCACGATTCCGAAGGAGGACGCGGACACCTACGCCATGATCAGCCGTGCCGATACCGTGGGTGTATTCCAGATCGAATCACGCGCACAGATGGCGATGCTGCCGCGATTGCGGCCACAGACGTTCTACGACCTAGTGATTGAAGTGGCGATCGTGCGCCCGGGGCCGATCCAGGGGGACATGGTGCATCCCTATCTGCGGCGTCGAACCGGTGAGGAGCAGGTCAGCTATCCCTCACCGGCGTTGGAGCAGGTGCTGGAGCGCACCTTGGGAGTGCCGCTGTTCCAGGAGCAGGTGATGCAGATCGCGATGGTCGCGGCCGGTTACAACGCCAGCGAGGCCGATGCGCTGCGGCGCTCGATGGCGGCATGGAAACGCCATGGCGGCCTGGAGCATCATCGCGAGCGTCTGACTGCGGGGATGTTGGCGCGCGGCTATCCCTTGGAATTTGCAGAACGTATCTTCGAGCAGATCAAAGGCTTCGGCAGCTACGGTTTTCCGGAAAGCCATGCCGCCAGCTTCGCGCTGATCGCCTATGCCAGCAGCTGGCTCAAATGCCACTACCCGGCCGAGTTCGCCTGCGCCTTGCTCAACAGCCAGCCGATGGGCTTCTACAGCCCGGACCAGCTGCTGCAGGATGTGCGTCGACATGGCGTCGCAACGCGGCCGCTGGACGTGCGCTACAGCGGCTGGGACTGCTCCCTGGAACCCGAGCGCGATGGCCGGCGCCTGGCTATCCGTCTGGGGTTCTGCCTGGCGCGCGGCTTCAATCAGGCAGATGCGCTGCGTATCGAGCAGGCGAGGGCACAGCGGGCGTTCGCCGATGTCGCCGACCTGTGCCAGCGAGCGGCGCTGGATGGTCGCACCCGCGCGCTGCTGGCGGATTCCGGCGCTTTGCGCGGAATGGCGGGGCATCGCCACCGCGCGCGCTGGGTGGTCGCCGGCGTGGAAGCGATGCGGCCGTTGTTCCAGGGCCTGGCCGAGACCGACGAGGCGGCGGTGGCCTTGCCGATGCCAAGCGCGGGGGAGGATCTGGTGGCCGACTATGCACTGCTGGGCACCACCCTGTCCGCCCATCCCCTGTCACGCCTGCGGGCGCAGTTGCGGGCCCGGCGCTGCCGCAGCTCCAACGATCTGGCAACGATGCCGGCTGCAGGCCGCGTGGTGGTTGCCGGGCTGGTGCGTGGTCGCCAGCGCCCGCAGACCGCCAGTGGCGTTACCTTCCTGACGCTGGAGGATGAGTTTGGCCAGATCAACGTTGTGGTCTGGCGGCAGCTTGCCGAGCGCCAGCGCCAGGTCTTCCTTGAATCCCGCCTGATACAGGTCAGCGGACGCCTCGAAGTCGAAAACGACGTACGGCATCTTGTCGCCCGCCGCCTGGAGGATCTGACGCCGCTGCTGGGGGGGCTGGATGTGCAAAGCCGGGATTTTCATTGAATGACGCCGGCTCGGTGACTCGCCTGGGGAGCCCGGACGCCCCGGTTTCGAGCAGCGCAACAACCTGGAGGGCAATCCTCGCGCATTGCGAAGGGATTGCCTCAAAGAAACCCGCATGGGAGTGGCTTGTCTGGCGGAAGGACTCGCCGGATCGCGGTTGTAGTGGATCATTTCAGGCAAGAAAAAAGCCCCGATTTCTCGGGGCTTTTTAGAAATGGCGTCCCCACGGGGATTCGAACCCCGGTCGCCACCGTGAAAGGGTGATGTCCTAGGCCTCTAGACGATGGGGACGCGTATTCTGAAAATCTCAAGTTGTAAGTCCGAACGGCCTAAAGTCCGGATTTGGTGGAGCCAAGCGGGATCGAACCGCTGACCTCCTGCATGCCATGCAGGCGCTCTCCCAGCTGAGCTATGGCCCCACGTTGTTTTGCGAGCTCGCCATTATAGCGGGCTTTTGCTGGAATGGAAGAGGTGGGCTTCCTCTTTGGGACCGCTTGGGAGTGCGGTTCCTCCAACAAAAAAGACCCGGTTTCTTGGGTCTTCAGTTTTACTTGATGAATGGCGTCCCCACGGGGATTCGAACCCCGGTCGCCACCGTGAAAGGGTGATGTCCTAGGCCTCTAGACGATGGGGACGCGTAAACTTCATCAAATTTTTCGACAATCCAGACGGCCTAATGTCCGGATGTGGTGGAGCCAAGCGGGATCGAACCGCTGACCTCCTGCATGCCATGCAGGCGCTCTCCCAGCTGAGCTATGGCCCCGACGTTGCCGAGGAGGAAATAGTAACGGGGCTTTGTTTTTCCCGCAAGCAATTTGTTAAAAAATTTCACGACTGTTTATGCGGATGCGGGCTGCGTGCTCTGTCCCCCACACAGCAGGCATTTGCCTGACATCCGCCTACGGATGTTTCCGGCATCCACAGTTGGTCTGCCCGGGTAGCGTCGATGCTGTCGCTGGCCCTACGGAGGGGAGATGCCTATCTGGATGATGTCTTCGATTCTGGCGTTGCAGCTCGCCGGTGGGCAATCCGCATTGCACGTCTTCAAGTGCATGGATGCAGGAATCACGGCCTATCAATCTACACCGTGCACAAGCCGCCAAGTGACCTCCTGGGAGGTGGTTTCCGAACGCGTAGATCCCGAGATCGAGCGGAAGCTGGAGCAACTGCGCGTGGAGCTGCGCAGCCGGAATAGCGTAGCCGTCGCCCGTGGCGGGAGCCGATCACGCTTGCGCCGGCAGAGCGTCCCATCCCCCAGTGCCTGTGAGCGCGCCAGGTCGGGGAGAGAGGCCGCCTTCAAGAAGGCCGGCCACAAGCGG
Source organism: Stenotrophomonas pictorum JCM 9942 (assembly GCF_001431585.1). Classification (NCBI taxonomy): domain Bacteria; kingdom Pseudomonadati; phylum Pseudomonadota; class Gammaproteobacteria; order Lysobacterales; family Lysobacteraceae; genus Stenotrophomonas; species Stenotrophomonas pictorum. The sequence goes on from NZ_LLXS01000010.1 coordinate 13,816, forward strand.
AGTTTTCACCTGTCAAGCCGCTGGGACAACGCAGTCCATGATGCATGTCGATGAGCGGATCTGCACTCTGGCAGAGCATGCGGTTCTTGAAGTTGGAACTCGCTGGCAGGTGCAGTGAAAAATGCGGCGGCCCCCGACCGGGTGGCAGCCAAGGATGCACGGTGTATCACTTCAGCAATCCCTGTATGGGTGTTTGACATGCTGCTCGACACCGCAGGTGCGTTGGCTCCCCAGATGGGGGGCGCAGATCGGGCTGCCTCGATTTGACCCGGTTGCCTAACCGGCGCAAGCTCAAGCCCTGCGTTGCACAACCCAGGACCGGAGATCATGACTGCTGTCACTTCGATGAGTGCCCCGGGCGACAAGCTGCCCTCTTCGCGCCTTTGGCGGGTGTTCTGGCTGCAGGGCGTGCTTCCCAGCAACCTTTTATGGGCAGGAGCGATGTGGGCTCTGGCGCAGGGCAAGTTGCCGCTGCTGCTGGGGCTGTTCGTGGTACTGCTGCTGTACACCGGCTGGATCATCCCGGCGGTATGGCGCGCTTCGGCCAATGCTCGAACGCCCGGGTATGGATTGGCCGCGCGTGGCTTGACCGTTGCATGGGGATTGAACACGGTGCTGGTGGTGTTCTTTCTGACCCTGCAACTGTTGGCTCAATAAAATTGAATGGGATCACCCTCCCGGTCGAAGGCCGCGAAACGGCTGATTTGTCCGTTGTTGATGGCATTGACCATAAGCCGTAGCGGTTGAGCGGCTTCATCACTGGAAGGAGGGATCCCGGCGCGACCTTCCATGGCGGCGACAAACACCAGATCCCAGGTCAGGCCTGTGTTGCCGGACTCGCTGGCCAGTGCGCGGAATGAGGCGATTTCCTGCGGTGCCTTGTCCACGCATAGCACTGGCGTCAGGGTGCCACCTTCTCCCTGGGCATGGCGCTCATGCTGGTCGCGGGTAGGGGATTCGGGAAGTTCGGTGCGGACAAATACGAACAGCAGGCGCTGGGGTTGCGCCTGTTCGCCGGCGGCACGCAGCAGATCATCGAAATTGCTCAGCATCATGATGGAGTTCACGGGAAGCAGGTCCGGGAACAGGCATGCTGCCATAACCATCACGCAACCGGCGGGGATGAAGACTTGATTTAAGTCATGTCACTGCAGCATCTCGCCACGTAGGCTGGCGCCGGGCCGCTGCTTAAAGGGCTGGTACCCCGGGCGAGCATGGAAATCTCGAGTCAGGAGGTGATACAGCCATGAATCAACTTGCTGACGGCTTCGGTCGCCGCTTTCCCTATCTGCGGCTGTCGCTCACCGAGGCCTGCAATTTCCGTTGCCGCTATTGTCTGCCTGAGGGCTATCAGGCAGACGGTCGACCGAAATTCCTGACAGTCGACGAAATCGCCCGGCTGGTGCGCGCATTTGCGATCCTGGGCATGCACAAGATCCGCCTGACCGGTGGCGAGCCCAGCCTGCGCAAGGATCTGGAGCAGATCATCGCCACCGTGGCGCAGGTGCCGGGCATCCGCAAGGTCGCCATCACCACCAATGGCACCTTGTTGCCACGACATCTGCCGGGGTGGAGCCGCGCCGGTCTCAACGCATTGAACGTGAGCATGGACAGCCTGCAGCGCGAGCGCTTCCGTGCCATCACCGGGCACGACCGGTTACCGCAAATCATGGAAGGCATCGCCCTGGCACAGGCCTTGGGCATTCCATCGATCAAGCTCAACGCGGTACTGCTGCGTGGCGTCAATGACGATGAGCTTCCGCAATGGATGGAGTTCCTGCGCGAGCGTCCGCTGAGCATCCGCTTCATCGAATTGATGCGCACCGGTGACAACGCCGATTATTTCGAGCGCTATCACCTGCGTGCCGAGGTGTTGGTCGAGCAACTGCTGGCCGCCGGATGGAGTGAGCGTGCGCGCGCCGCCGATGCCGGCCCGGCCCGTGAGTTCGCCCATCCCGACTACTGCGGCCGTGTGGGCATCATCGCGCCGTATTCGCGCGATTTCTGTCGAGGCTGCAACCGTTTGCGCGTGACCGCGCGCGGCGACTTGCGGCTATGCCTGTTTGGCGACTTCGGGGTGCCGTTGCGACCGCTGCTGCAATCAGATGATGACAGTGATGCGCTGTTGGCGCGCATCACCACCCAGTTGGGCTTGAAGGCGGCCGGGCACGGACTGCATCAGGGCCTGACCGGCTTGACCCCGCACCTGGCCTCGATTGGAGGATGAAAGAACGATGAGCGTTGGAATGAGTGCGGCTTTCCATATGGCCGATGTCCGTGACAAACGCGTGACCCGGCGTCGTGCGGTGGCGGTGGGTGAGCTGATTGCCGGACCCGCGGCGTATCCGATGATCGTCGAGCGTCGGCTGCCCAAAGGCGATGCCCTGGTCATGGCGGAGATCGCCGGGCTGCAGGGGGCCAAGTCGGCCTCGACACTGATGCCGTTGTGCCATCCACTGCCGCTGGAACTGGTACGCGTGTACTGCGCGCCGGTGCCCGAACGGCAGGCGATCCGGGTGTGGTGCGAATGCGCCAGTGAAGCGCGTACGGGCGTGGAGATGGAGGCACTGGCCGGTGTCAATGCCGCCCTACTCACGCTGTATGACCTGAGCAAGCCGGTTGAGCCGGCGCTGGAAATCAGTGGTATCCGCCTGCTGTTCAAGGAAGGTGGCAAGAGTGGGGTGTGGATGCATCCACAGGGCATGGCGACCGACGAGCTGGCACGCTTCCAGCCGCGTTCGCCCAAAGGACTGCACGGCACGCGCTGCGCGGTGATCACCCTCAGTGACCGTGCGAGCGATGGCCGCTATATCGACGAGTCCGGCCCAGGCCTGGTGCAGCGGCTGCAGACACTCGGTGGCGATGTGGAAACGGTGGAAGTGCTGCCGGACGGTATCGAGCCACTGGCGGGGCGCCTGCAGGCGCTGGCAGCTGACGGGGTGCGGCTGTGCATCTGCACCGGCGGCACCGGACTGGGGCCGCGTGATCTCACCCCCGAAGCCTTGCAGTCGCTGGGGGGACGTCGTGTCGAAGGGCTGGCCGAGATGGTGCGCAGCCTCAGCGCGCAGCATACCCAGCACGCCTGGTTGAGTCGCGCTGAAGTGGTTCAGCTGGGCACGATGCTGGTGATCGCATTGCCGGGAAGCCCACGTGCGGCAAAGCAGTGTCTGGATATCCTGGCACCGCTGCTGGGCCATGCGCTGGCCATGATCGGCGGTGGCAGCCATGACGAAGGCGGGCATGCATGATCAGTTATGCCGAGGCGCTGCACCATCTGATGGCGGCGGCCCAGCCGTTGCCGGCTGAAACACTGCCGCTGGAACGGGCGGAAGGACGTACGCTGGCAGTGGCCGCGACTAGCATGCAAGCATTGCCGCCGTTCAACAACTCGGCGATGGATGGATTCGCGCTGCGCGCCGCCGGTGCGGTGGTTGCCGCCGGCAGCACTTTCGAGGTGCAGGGCTGGCAAGCTGCCGGCGATGCCGCAGCCCGAGGCGGGGCCGGCGCCTGGGAAGTCATGACCGGTGCGCGGATGCCCGAAGGTCTGGACAGCGTCGTGCCGGTGGAGCAGGTCGAGGTCCTGGAGGCCGATGCCGGGCGACCGCTGCGTATCCGCCTGCGGGAGGCGCTCAAGCCCGGGCAGCATGTACGCCTTCGCGGGCAGGACGTGGAGCTCGGCGAGGTGGTGCTTGCCGCAGGCACGTTGCTCGACATCAATGCCTTGACCCTGTTGCAGGCGATCGGCACGGTCAGCGTGCCGGTCCGCCAGCAGCCGCGCGTGGCAGTCATCGCCACCGGCAAGGAGCTGGTCAGCGACGCCGGACAGGCGCTGGAATCGGGACAGATCCGCGACAGCAATCGGCCATATCTGGTCCGCCGCCTGAAAGCGGCGGGGGCCGACGTGGTGTGGCAGGGCGGGGTGGCCGATGAGATGGCGGATTTCACCCGGGCGCTGGAGGACGCACTGCGCGCAGGGGCGCGGCTGCTGGTCAGTACCGGTGCGGTGTCGCAAGGGCGCTACGACTTCCTTCCCGATGCCTTGCGTGCACGTGGCGCGCAGATCATTTTCCACAAAGTCGCGATCCGCCCGGGCAAGCCATTGCTGTTCGCGCGGCTGCCGGACGGCGCATTGTATTTCGGCCTGCCCGGCAATCCGGTCTCGGCGGCGGTGGGCCAGCGCTTTTTTGTCGAGCCGGTCTTGCGCCGACTGTTGGGACTGGAGGATGAACCGGTTTTGCAGCTGCCGCTGCAGGCCGACGTGCCCAAGCCACCGGGGCTGCGCGCGCATGTCCGCGCACGGGTGGAAGTGGACGCGGCAGGACGCTTGAGTGTCCGCGTGCTGGGTGGGCAGGAATCGTTCCGTTTGAAGACCACGCTGCAGGCCAATGCCTGGGCGGTACTGGAGGAAGAGGGCGGTCTCGCCGTTGCCGGCACGCCGGTTCGTGTACAGGGCTGGGGTCACTGCGAACCGGTGCAACTGGTTGCACAGGAGATGTCATGAAACAGATGCAGGTTCAGCTGTTCGGCGCGTTTTCGGATCTGGATCCGCAGCGCGAGATCGAGGTGGTCACGCATGGCGAGCACATCGCGGATCTGCGCCAGGCATTGCGTGAATTGATCGTGCAGCGCTGGCCACAGTTCCGCGCGGGGCTTATCGACTACTCCGTTTTTGCCGACGAGCAGCGGGTGTTGCGTGACGATGATCCGCTGCCGGACGATGGCCGTGTTGCCATCCTGCCTCCCGTCAGCGGAGGCTGAACCATGCGCACAGGCAGCCTCTGGAAAATTGTTGAACGGGCGAACGGCAGGGTTGATCCAGCCGAAGCCATCGACTTCGTTTCCGATCCCGCATTCGGCGGCATCGATGTGTTTATCGGCAAAGTGCGTGATCTCAACCAGGGACGTGGTGTGCAGGGCATCACCTATGACCTGTTCGAGCCGCTGGTCATGAACGAGTTCCAGCGCCTTGTCGCCGAGGTCGAGGCGGACTTCGGTCCGCGCATCAAGCTATATGTGGCACATGCCAAAGGCCGGTTGGCGGTGGGCGATGTCGCCGTGGTGGTGGCTGCCGGAACACCCCATCGCGATGAGGCGTTCCGGGCGTGCCGGCAGCTGATCGAGGCGGTGAAGCACCGTTCGCCGATCTGGAAACAGGAGCACTATCTGGACGGTGACAGCCAGTGGAGTGAGGGCTGCGCGTTGTGTGAGCCGGTCGTGGGGCCGGCGGACGAGAGACACGTTCATGAACACCCGCACTGAGTCTTCACTGCTGGCCGGCATCGTGCTGGCCGGAGGTCTGTCCAGCCGGATGGGACAGGACAAGGCGCGGCTGCTGTGGCGCGGGCGGCCTTTACTGACGCACATGTGCGGGCTGCTTGAGCAGTCCGGTGCACGACCGGTCAGGGTGAGCGGTGACTATCCGGATTTCGACGCGGTACCCGACAAGCTGCCAGGTTGCGGCCCACTGGGCGGCTTGTACAGCGTGTTGCCGATACTTGATGATGGTCCCGCGTGGGTGGTCCCGGTAGATATGCCGCGCTTGAACAAGGCATTGCTTGGGCGCCTGCGGGATGCCGGACCGGCGCCGTGCGTGATCTTCCAAGGGCAACCGCTGCCGATGCGGTTGAACATCGACGATGCATGCCGCAAGGTAGTGGCGTCCATGGTCCAGCAACGCGAAGGGCCGCGTTCCCTGCACGCCCTGCAAGCGCGCCTTGGCGTACTTGAGCTGCCCTTGTCGGACGATGTCGCTCCATGGCTGGTGAACTGCAATACCCCCGCACAATGGGAGGAGGTTGCATCATGAAAGTGCAGATTCACCGCCAATCGATACGATTGCGTATTGATGAGGCGGAATTGGCCAGACTCCTGGCCGGCCAGAGGGTGGAAAACCACACTCGTCTGGCTGCTGAGCGCTGCTGGTCGCAGACCCTGCGCCTAGTTCCTTCCGGTGAAGTCCTCATCACGGGTGATACGGCGATACTGCAGATCAGCCTTCCGCGCGATGCCGTGTTGGCGTTGCAGGCGCGGTTGCCGTGCCGTGACGGCCTGAGCTTTGACGTTGCTGCGGGCGGAGAACCGCTGCAGTTGCGGCTTGACGTGGATATACGCGACAGCCTGCGACAGCGCGGTCCTTCGCGCCGGTCCGCGGCGGCCACATCCTCCATGGTTTGACATATATCAGGAAACCGGCGCGCAGGCGCCGTTGATTGATCCAGATCAATCGCGCCACCAGCGCGGCCCGGGCTTAATGGCGCCGGTGGCGCGATTGAGCACAGTAAAAGCACAGCAAGCCAGCGCCGTTTCATACCGCATTGGAGCCATGCATGACTGTCAGTGACGATGTCAAAACAGGCAAGAAGGCGAGCACAGGCCGGGTCATCACCGATTGGCGGCCCGAAGATCCCGACTACTGGGAACGCACAGGCAGGCGCGTCGCCACACGCAACCTCATCATTTCCATTCCCGCGTTGCTGCTGGCATTCGCCGTATGGGTGCTGTTCTCCTCGGTGACCATCAGCCTGCCGCGCATCGGCTTCAACCTCAGCACCGATCAGCTGTTCTGGCTGGTGGCGCTGCCCAGTCTCTCCGGGGCCACGCTGCGCATTTTCTACTCGTTCGTTATTCCGATCTTCGGCGGGCGCCGGTGGACCGCATTGTCCACCGCTTCGCTGCTCATCCCGACGTTGTGGCTGGGCTTTGCGGTGCAGGATCTGTCCACGCCCTACTGGGTGTTCGTGCTGATCGCGATGTTCTGCGGCTTTGGCGGTGCGAACTTCTCCTCCTCGATGTCCAACATCTCCTTCTTCTATCCCAAGCAGCGCCAGGGCTCGGCACTTGGGCTGAATGCGGGGCTGGGAAATGTCGGCGTCTCCGTATCACAGGCGGTCATCCCGCTGGTGATCACGGCAGGCGTGTTCGGCGCACTGGGCGGGGCGCCACAGCCGACCATGGATGGTGGCGAGCCGCTGTTCCTGCAGAACGCCGGCTTCATCTGGGTGCCGGGCATTGTCCTGTTCGCGTTGGCCGCGTGGTTCGGCATGAACGACCTGACCAGCGCCCGCTCCTCGTTCTCCGAGCAGGCCGTCATCTTCCGCCGCAAGCACAACTGGCTGATGTGCTGGCTGTACATCGGCACCTTCGGTTCCTACATCGGCTTTTCGGCCGGGTTCCCGATGCTGGTCAAAAGCCAGTTCCCGGAAGTCAACCCGATGACCTATGCCTTCATCGGCCCGTTGCTGGGTGCGCTGATGCGCTCGGTGGGCGGCAGCATGGCTGATCGCTGGGGCGGCGCACGCCTGACGTTCTGGGTGTTCGCGCTGATGATCGCCGCGGTGTTCGGCGTGCTGCACTTCCTGCCCAGCAACGGCCAGGGCGGCAATTTCTACGGTTTCCTGCTCTCGTTCATGGCCTTGTTCGTACTCAGCGGCATCGGCAACGGGACCACGTTCCGGATGATTCCGGTGATCTTCCGCACCCTGCATGAGCGCTTGTCGGCCAGTGAGGGGGCCGAAGGCAAGAAGGCCTCTGCCCACCAGGCCAGCATCGAATCGGCCGCGGTGGTCGGCTTCTCCGGCGCGATCGGTGCCTATGGTGGCTTCTTCATCCCCAAGAGCTACGGCACTTCGATCAGTTTGACCGGCAGCCCGGACATGGCGCTGTACGGATTCATCGTGTTCTACACCACGTGCCTGGCGGTGACGTGGTGGTGGTACTACCGGCGCGGCGCCGAGACGCCCTGCTGAGACAGCCACACAGCGTAGCCAGAAGACACACCCAGTCATGATGCAGAAGTTTGCGAACGGAGATTGACCATGAGCTACTTCCTTGATCGCTTGCAGTTCTTCAAGCGGGACCCACAACCCTTTGCCGATGGCCACGGGTTCAGCAAGAGCGAGAACCGCGACTGGGAGAACAGTTACCGCGCCCGCTGGCAGTACGACAAGATCGTGCGCTCCACCCACGGCGTGAACTGCACCGGCTCGTGCAGCTGGAAGATCTACGTCAAGAACGGCCTGGTCACCTGGGAAACCCAGCAGACCGACTATCCACGGACCCGCCCGGACCTGCCCAACCACGAGCCGCGTGGTTGTCCGCGTGGCGCCAGCTATTCCTGGTATCTGTACAGCGCCAACCGCCTCAAGTACCCGCTGATCCGCGGCACCTTGCTGCGCATGTGGCGGCAGGCACGCAAGACCCTGTCGCCGGTCGAGGCCTGGGCCAGCATCGTGCAGGACCCGGCCAAGTCGCGCGAGTACAAGCGCCGTCGTGGCATGGGCGGTTTCGTGCGGCTGAACTGGGACGAGGCCAACGAGATCATCGCCGCCTCCAACCTCTACACGACCAAGGAATACGGCCCGGACCGTATCGTTGGCTTCTCGCCGATTCCGGCCATGTCGATGGTGTCCTATGCCGCCGGTGCGCGCTATCTGTCGCTGCTCGGGGGCGCCTGCCTGTCGTTCTACGACTGGTATTGCGACCTGCCGCCGGCTTCGCCGCAGGTGTGGGGCGAGCAGACCGACGTGCCGGAATCGGCCGACTGGTACAACAGCCGCTACATCATCGCCTGGGGCTCGAACGTGCCGCAGACGCGCACGCCCGATGCGCATTTTTTCACCGAGGCGCGTTACAACGGTACCAAGACGGTGGCGATCTGCCCGGACTATTCCGAGCTGGCCAAGCTCACCGACCATTGGCTGCATCCCAAGCAGGGCACCGACGCTGCGCTGGCATTCGCTTTCGGCCACGTGATCCTGCGCGAATTCCACGTCGATACGCCCTCGCAGTACTTCCAGGACTACTGCCGCCAGTACTCGGACATGCCGATGCTGGTGCGCATCGAGCGCCGTGCCGATGGCCGACTCGTACCGGGCCACTTCCTGCGCGCCAGCGAACTGGGCGGGCTGGGCGAGAGCAACAACCCCGAATGGAAGACGCTGGCGTTCGATGAGAACAGCGGCGACATCACCGTGCCCAATGGTTCGGTCGGTTTCCGTTGGGGTGAGAAGGGCAAGTGGAACATCGAGCAGAAGGCCAGCGATGGCCATGAGACCCGCCTGCGGCTGAGTCTGGCCGATATCCATGACGGCATCGAGGCGGTGAGCTTCCCGTACTTTGGCGGCATCGAGAGCGACGGCTGGACCGCCGCGCCGGCCGAGGACGTGCTGGAGCGCAATATCCCGCTGCGCCGCCTGCCGCTGGCCGACGGCAGTGAGGCGCTGGTAGCCACCGTGTATGACCTGCTGCTGGCGCAGTACGGCGTGGATCGGGGTTTCGGCGGCGGCAATGTCGCCAGGAGTTTCGATGACAACGTGCCGGGTACGCCGGCCTGGCAGGAGCGCATCACCGGCGTGTCGCGCGCCGAGGTGATCGAGATCGCCCGCGAATTCGCCCGCACCGCCGACAAAACCCATGGCCGCAGCATGATCATCGTCGGCGCCGGCATGAACCACTGGTTCCACAACGACATGAACTATCGCGGCCTGATCAATATGCTGGTCATGTGCGGCTGCGTGGGCCAGACCGGCGGTGGCTGGGCCCATTACGTGGGCCAGGAAAAGCTGCGTCCGCAGACCGGCTGGCAGCCGCTGGCCTTCGGCCTGGACTGGAGCCGCCCGCCGCGGCAGATGAACGGCACCTCGTTCTTCTACTTCAATACCGGGCAGTGGCGTTACGAAAAGCTGCAGGTCAACGAACTGCTGTCGCCGCTGGCCGATCCTGCCAAGTACAGCGGCAGCCTGGCCGACCTCAACCTGCGTGCGGTGCGCATGGGCTGGCTGCCGAGCGCGCCGCAGCTGGACCGCAATCCGCTGCAGCTGGTGCGCGAGGCCGAACAGGCCGGCATCTCGCCGGCCGACTATGCGCTGTCCAAGTTCAAGGACGGTTCGCTGGACTTCGCCTTCGCCGATCCGGATGCCGCGCAGAACCACCCGCGCATGATGTTCATCTGGCGCTCCAACCTGCTCGGCTCCTCCGGCAAGGGCCACGAGTACATGCTGCGGCATCTGCTCGGCACCCGCCACGGCCTGCAGGGCAAGGACCTGGGCGAGATGGGCGCGGTCAAGCCCGAGGACGTGAAATGGCATGACGAGGCACCGGAAGGCAAGCTCGACCTGCTGGTGACGCTGGATTTCCGCATGTGCACCACCGCGCTGTACTCGGACATCGTGCTGCCGACTGCCACCTGGTACGAGAAGGACGACCTCAACACCTCGGACATGCATCCCTTCATCCACCCGCTGTCCAAGGCGGTGGACCCGGCCTGGGAATCGCGCAGCGACTGGGAAATCTTCAAGGGTGTCGCACGCACGCTCAGCGACATGGCGCCGGGCGTGCTCGGTGTCGAGAAGGACCTGGTGCTGGTGCCGACCCTGCACGACACGCCCAACGAACTGGGCATGCCGTTCGGCGTCGCCGACTGGAAGAAGGGCCAGTGCGAGGCCATTCCCGGCAAGACCATGCCGAGCATGGCGGTGGTCGAGCGCGACTATCCCAACCTCTACCGCAAGTTCACCTCGCTGGGCCCGCTGCTGGACAAGCTCGGCAACGGCGGCAAGGGAATGAGCTGGGATACCAAGCACGAGGTGGAATTCCTCGGCAAGCTCAACCACACCGTGCTGGACGAAGGCATCAGCCATGGCCGGCCGGCGATTGATACCGCCATCGACGCTTGCGAAGTGATCCTGCACCTGGCGCCGGAAACCAATGGCCATGTCGCGGTCAAGGCCTGGGAGTCGCTGGGCACCTTCACCGGCCGCGAGCACACGCATCTTGCGGTGGGCAAGGAACACGAGGCGATCCGCTTCCGTGACATCCAGGCGCAGCCGCGCAAGATCATTTCCTCGCCGATCTGGTCCGGCCTTGAAGACGACAACGTCAGCTACAACGCCGGCTACACCAATGTGCACGAGCTGATTCCCTGGCGCACGGTGACCGGCCGCCAGCAGTTCTACCAGGACCACGAGTGGATGATCGATTTCGGTGAGGCCTTCATGGGCTATCGACCGCCGGTCAACACCAAGACGGTGGCGCCGCTGCTGGGCAAGCGCTCCAACGGCAACAAGGAGATCGTGCTGAACTGGATCACTCCCCATCAGAAGTGGGGCATCCACAGCACCTACAGCGACAACCTGATCATGCAGACGCTGTCGCGTGGCGGCCCCATCGTCTGGTTGAGCGAGGACGACGCGCGCAATGCCGGCATCGAGGACAACGACTGGATCGAGTTGTTCAACGTCAACGGGGCGATCGCCGCGCGTGCGGTGGTCAGCCAGCGCGTGATGCCGGGCATGGCGATGATGTACCACGCCCAGGAACGCATCATCAATGTGCCCGGTTCGGAAATTTCCGGTACCCGCGGCGGTATCCACAACTCGGTGACACGCATCGTGCTCAAGCCCACCCACATGATCGGCGGCTACGCGCAGCTTGCCTGGGGTTTCAACTACTACGGTACCTGCGGCACAAACCGCGACGAGTTCGTGATTGTGCGCAAGATGGACAGGATCGACTGGCTGGACGGCGAAGAGACCGCAGTTTCCGCCCGGGAGGTGGTGTGATGAAAGTTCGTGCCCAGATTGCGATGGTGTTGAACCTGGACAAGTGCATTGGCTGTCATACCTGTTCGATCACCTGCAAGAACGTGTGGACCTCGCGCGAGGGCGTCGAGTACGCCTGGTTCAACAACGTCGAGACCAAGCCGGGTATCGGCTATCCCAAGGAATGGGAAAACCAGGAGAAGTGGAACGGCGGCTGGGTGCGCACCCGCGCCGGCAAGCTGGTGCCACGCGCCGGCGGTCGCTGGCGCATGCTGGCCAAGATCTTCGCCAATCCGGATCTCCCGCAGATCGACGACTACTACGAGCCGTTCGATTTCGACTACCAGCATCTGCACGATGCACCGGATCTGAAACACCAGCCGACCGCGCGGCCGCGTTCGCTGCTCACAGGCGAGCGGATGCAGAAGATCGAGTGGGGGCCGAACTGGGAGGAGATCCTGGGCACTGAATTCAGCAAGCGTTCGCGCGACTACAACTTCGACCAGGTGCAGAAGGAGATCTACGGCGCCTTCGAAAAGACCTTCATGATGTATCTGCCGCGCCTGTGCGAGCACTGCCTCAATCCGGCCTGCGTTTCTGCCTGTCCGTCTGGCGCGATCTACAAGCGTGAGGAGGATGGCATCGTCCTGATCGACCAGGACAAGTGCCGGGGCTGGCGCATGTGCGTGTCGGCCTGTCCGTACAAGAAGATCTACTACAACTGGAAGAGCGGCAAGTCCGAGAAATGCATCTTCTGCTACCCGCGGATCGAGATGGGCGAGCCCACGGTGTGTTCGGAAACCTGTGTGGGGCGTATCCGCTACCTCGGCGTGATGCTCTATGACGCCGACCGCATTGCCGAGGCGGCCTCGGTTGCAGCCGAGAAGGACCTGTACCAGGCGCACCTGGATATCTTCCTGGACCCGGAAGATCCGAAGGTGATCGAAGCGGCACGGGCCGAGGGTATTCCGGACAGCTGGCTGGAAGCGGCCAAGGCCTCGCCGGTGTACAAACTGGCCATCGACTGGAAGCTGGCGCTGCCACTGCACCCGGAGTACCGCACCTTGCCGATGGTCTGGTACGTGCCGCCGCTGTCGCCGATCCAGTCGGCGGCCGAGCGCGGCCGCGTCGGTATGAGTGGCGAGTTGCCGGACATCGCCTCGCTCCGCATCCCGGTGCGGTATCTGGCCAACATGCTCTCGGCCGGCGACGAGATGCCGGTGGTGCGTGCGCTCGAACGCCTGATGGCGATGCGCGCCTGGCGCCGGGCCAAGAACGTGGACGGTGTCGAGGACCACAAGGTGCTCGACCAGGTGGGGTTGACGGCGGCGCAGGCCGAGGACATGTATCGCTACCTGGCCATCGCCAATTACGAAGACCGTTTCGTCATTCCCAGCGCCCACCGCGAGTACGCCAATGATGCCTTCGGTGAGCGCGGCGGCTGCGGTTTCACCTTCGGCAACGGTTGCAATGGCGACAGCCCGGCGGATCTGTTCAGCCAGCGCAAGAGCACCACGTACGCGGTGCACCCCAACCGTCAACATCGTCATGAGGTGTCCAAATGAGCCTGCTGAAGTTGATCGGAGTGTTGCTGGACTATCCACGTGACGAGCTTTGGCAGCACGGCGAGGAGCTGCTCGAAGCCTGCGACGATCCGGCGCTGTCGCCGGCCCGACGCAGGCAGTTGCAGGGCTTCGTCCGTGACCTGCTGGCCACCGATCCGCTGGATGCGCAGGATCGCTGGTTGGCCACCTTCGACCGTGGCCGCTCGATGAGCCTGTTGATTTTCGAGCATATCCATGGCGAGTCGCGCGACCGGGGCCAGGCCATGGTGGATCTGATCGACGCCTATCGGCGCAATGGCTTTGAGCTCGATGCCAGGGAATTACCGGACTACCTGCCCTTGCTGCTGGAGTATCTGTCGCACCGGCCGCAGGCCGAGGCCAAGGACTGGCTGCACCACATCGGCCATATCGCCGGCATGCTGGCCGCGCGGGCCGCGGAACGTAAGCTGCCGCATGCGGTGTTGCTGGAGATCCTGGTGGAAATGGGCGAGGGCAAGGTTGACCTCGCGCTGTTGCGCCAGCGTGCCAGCGAGGAAGTGCGCGATGACACCGTCGAAGCCATGGACCGCCTGTGGGAGGAGGAGGCCGTGCGCTTTGGCACCGATGCCCCCTCGCAGGATTGCGATCCTCCCCACCGTTCACCCGCCCGCGCCGTGCACCGGGAGATACAGCCATGAACTACTACCTGAACCAGTTCGCCTTCCAGTTCTATCCTTATATCGCCGTGGCGGTGCTGCTTATCGGCAGCTGGGCACGCTATGACAAAGCGATGTACAGCTGGCGCACCGGCTCCAGCCAGCTGTTGTCCGACCGCGGCATGCGGATCGGCAGCAACTGCTTCCATATCGGCATCCTGGCGATTCTGGGTGGCCACCTGGTCGGACTGCTGACACCGCATGGGGTGTATGAGCACTTCATCACCTCCTCGCAAAAGCAGTTGCTGGCGATGGTGGTCGGTGGCCTCTTCGGTGCGCTGTGCTTCATCGGCATCGTGATCCTGCTGGTGCGCCGCCTGACCAATGCACGCGTGCGTGCCACCGGCAACTTCGGGGACGTGCTGGTGCTGGTGCTGCTGTTCGCGCAGCTGTGCCTGGGCATGTACAGCATCCGCATCTCGGCCGGGCACATGGATGGGAGCGTGATGGTCATGCTGGCCGAGTGGGCGCAGCACATCGTGACGTTCCGTGCCGGCGCTGCCGACTACGTCGAAGGCGTGCACTGGGTCTACAAGCTGCACATCTTCCTTGGCCTGACGCTGTTCCTGATCGCACCGTTCACCCGTCTGGTGCATGTCTGGAGCATCCCGATCAGCTATCTGTGGCGGCCGTACCAGGTGGTGCGCCGCCGCCAGGCCACGCTGCGCTACGGCCCGAGGGAGTGAGCCATGGGCAGCCTGCCAAGAATCCTGCCGATCACCGTGATCGACTCGGCCCAGCCGGTGCCGGTCGAAGCCGATCATCACCACGACGACGCGGCGCAGCAGGGGCCACGCTCGCTTGGGCAGCCGGCACCGTGCAGTCTGTTTGTCGATGACACACCCATCAGCGAGGCCGAGATAGCCCGCGAGATGCAGTTCCACCGCGCGATGCGGCCGGAACAGGCGCGTGCCGATGCCGCCCGTGCCCTGGTGGTGCGCGAACTGCTGCGTCGTGAGGCCCAGCGGCTGGGCCTGCACCAAGAGCAGGGCGACGGCGTCCATACGGATGAGGAACTGCAGATCCAGCGCCTGCTCGAGCAGCAGGTGGAGGACCGTGTGCCGAGCGAGAACGATTGTCGTCGCTATTTCGAGCAGAACCCCGAGCGCTTTCGTTCGCCCGACCGTATCCGCGTACGCCACATCCTGCTGGCTGCGCCCGCGGACGATATCGCCGGCCGCTTCAAGGCCCGCACCCAGGCCGAGCAGCTGATCGCGCAGCTGGCTGAGCAGCTGCATCTGTTCGCCGATCTGGCACAGCGTTATTCGCAATGTCCCTCGAGCAGAGAAGGTGGCGAGCTGGGATGGCTGCAGCGCGGCCAGACCACGCCGGAGTTCGATCGGCAGGTCTTCCGGCTGCGCCAGGGGTTGGCGGGCTTTCCGGTGGAATCCCGCTGGGGTTACCACGTGGTCAGTGTGGATGCGCTTGAAGCTGGGCAGTCGCAGCGCTTCGAGCAGGTCCACACACAGATCCGCGACTACCTGGAGCTACAGGTGCGCCAGCGCAACGTGCAGCAGTTCCTGTTGGAGCTGCGAGAGCGCTATCCCGTCCGCGGTCTTCAAGAAATTGAAGCCTTGGCCGAATGAACTGACGTTCTGGAGGAGTGGCGATGAGCCAAAGTCTGCAAGCAGTCACCCATGGGCAGCAACAACGCGCGTTGTGGTTGAGTACGTTCGCTTTCACCGTCTGTTTTGCGGTGTGGATGATCTTCTCGATCATCGGTATCCAGATCAGCGCGCAACTGGGATTGAACGACACCCAGTTCGGTCTGCTGATCGCCACCCCGGTGTTGACGGGCTCGTTGAGCCGGGTGTTCCTGGGCATCTGGGCCGACCAGTTCGGTGGCCGCAAGGTGCTGGTGCTGGTGATGCTGTGCGGCGCCGTCGCCACCTGGATGCTCACGTATGCGCACACCTACCCGCAGTTCCTGTTCGCCGCGTTGTGTGTGGGTATCGCCGGTGGCAGCTTCTCGGTGGGGGTGGCCTATGTGTCCAAGTGGTTCCCGGTCAGCAAGCAGGGAACCGCGCTGGGCATTTTCGGTGCGGGCAACATCGGTTCGGCAGTCACCAAGCTGCTGGCGCCGATGGTGATGGTGGCCGCCGGTTGGACCATGGTGGCCAAGATCTGGGCGGTCGGTCTGGCCGTTGCCGCCGTGCTGTTCTACCTCTTCAGCAAGGAGGACCCGCAGCTGGAACAGCGTCGCCGTGATGGCGTCAAGCCGATGCCGTTCTCCGAGCAGATGGCGCCGTTGAAGAACCTGCAGGTGTGGCGCTTCTCGCTGTACTACTTTTTCGTGTTCGGCGGCTTCGTGGCACTGGCGCTGTGGCTGCCGCATTATCTGGTGGGCGCCTACGGCATGGACGTGGCGACGGCTGGCATGCTGGCGGCCTGCTATTCGATTCCGGCCAGTCTGTTCCGCGTGGTCGGTGGCTGGCTGTCCGATCGCATCGGCGCCCGCCGGGTGATGTACTGGACCTTCAGCGTCTCGGTCATCTGCACCTTCCTGCTGGCCTATCCAGACACCGAATACGTGGTGAAGGGCATCAACGGTGAGCTTCGCTTCCACCTGGCCATCGGCGTGACCCTGTTCACCGTGCTGGTGTTCGTACTGGGGTTCTTCATGTCGCTGGGCAAAGCGGCGGTATACAAGCACATCCCGGTGTACTACCCCCACCACGTAGGTGCGGTAGGGGGTGTGGTAGGCATGATCGGTGGTCTGGGGGGGTTCATCCTGCCTATCGCGTTCGGCGCCTTGAATGATGCCGTGGGTATCTGGAGCAGCTGCTTCATGCTGCTGTTCGTGGTGGTGGCCGCAGCGCTGGCGTGGATGCATTTCGCGATCCGTCGCATGGAACGCCGACACTTCCCGCAGCTGGATGGCGAAACCGATCTGCCGGAAGCCATTGACGCCGGTGCCGCCGAAAAGCTGCGGCGCGTTTGATCTATATCAGGGAGCAGGGGCGCGGCGTGCGCGAGGATGCAGACATACCAGTGGAGACCGCCGGGATGGACGACACCTCGTTGCACGCCGCATTGCTGGAGCAGCCGCAGCATGTCCTGTTTCCTGCATCCGGGCAGCTCAGTCACGGGTTCGGCGAGGCAGGGTGGCGTGCGGCGATGCTGGCCAGCAACGAACACCTGATACCGCGCGACCTTACCTTGGGCTTCTGTGCCCCGCAGGGGGGCAGGGAGGATCCGGACGGGTTGCTTGAGGCGCTGCTGAACAGTCTTCGCCTGCATGCCAGCGTGGTGGCCGGTGATCGTGAAGTGGGCGCGATGGTGCTGCAGCTGGGCATGGCCGAGCATCTGCCGCCGCCGCTGCTTGGACGTCTCCTTGATGCCGTGCCACATCATCTTTCCACCATCGCCCGGCCACAGGTGGAGGTCAGGCTGGACGCGGCCAGCGGGATTGCGCCGGGCGCACTGCGTGAGGTGGGCTGCACGCGGCTGACCGTGATCGACCATGCCGGCGCCGATGGCCCGGCGGTGCTGGCGCAAGGCCTGCATGCCGGGTTCACCGCATGCTATTACCAGTTGCGCATACCGGCACGGGATGACCTCTCCTTCCTGCAACGCCTCCAGGCCGTGCTGGCGTCGGCACCCGATCGCCTGCTGCTGCCTGCGCCGTGTGTGCTGCCAAGCCAACCGGCAGCGGCGCACTGGCTGCAGGCCTGGCGAATGGTCCGTGCCGCGGGCTATCGCCCCATCGGCGGAGACCACTACCAGCGTCCTGACCTCACCCTGCCGGTACGCAATGGCGATGGCCAGCGCTACTGTGACTTGCTGGGCGTGCCGCGGCGCAAGCGCCACGACCTCCTCGGAATCGGGCCAGGCGCGAGCAGCCAGATTGGCAATGTCATGTGTGAGATCGAGTCGCAGCCGCAGCGGTGGCGTCAATGTCTGGCGGCGGGCCAGCCGGGTGTGGCAGCCGGGCTGATCCTGTCCGGGCAGGAATGTCTGGTTGACGAGGTGGTACAAAGTCTTGCGTGTGACCATGCACTGGACATGCGTGCATTCGAATGGCGCAACACCGTGCCATTCGAGGAGTTTTTCAAGGATGCGATGGCGCGGGTTCCCTCCTTCATCCAGTGCGGTTGGCTGCAGCGCGAAGGTCACGTGTTGCGGATCCAGCATGAAGGTGAGCTGTTGTGGCGTACGATTGCGGCGTGCTTCCGGCCTTCGACTGCTTCTGCATGATTTCGGAATGAATTCCTCCAGCCCAGCATCACGCGGTCCACCGGGAGCCGCCATCACCAATCCTGCCGCCGCCAACGACGGTGACGCCTTGAAATTCTGCAGCACCTGCGCGTTTTCCGATGCCTGCACTTCGCAGGGCTATGAAGGGCTATGACAAGGGCGCGCTCGCCGAGCTGCACGTGCTGGTCGATCATGTCGGACCCTATCACGCCGGACAGTACATCTTCCGCGCCGGCGAGCCGTTTGAGGCCATCGCCGCCGTGCGCGCCGGCGTGGTCAAAACCTTCATCGATGACAGCCTGGGAAACGAGCAGGTACTGGGATTCAGTCTGCCGGGAGAGGTGATCGGCCTCAATGCGATCCATGGTGAGCGCTATCCCTGCAACGCGGTGGCGCTGGACACCGTGTCGCTGTGCCGGATCTCGTTTCCCCGCCTCAGCCTGCTGGCAACACGGATGCCGACACTGCAGGCCAAGCTGTTCAGCCTGCTCAGTGCGGAGATCGGCAAGGCCGCCGTGCTGGCGGCCAATTACCGCACCGAGGAGCGTATGGCCGCATTCTTGCTGGATATCTCCGCCCGCTACAGCCGGCGCGGATTTTCAGCCAATCGCTTCAATCTGACCATGACCCGCTCGGAGATCGCCAATTACCTGCGCATGGCGCCGGAAACCGCCAGCCGGGTGCTGCGACGCCTGAGCGATGACAAGGTCATCCTGGTCAACCAGCGGGAAATCATCCTGCTGCAGCCGGAACGGCTGGCGCAGATGGCGGCCCAGGACGATGCGAACGCGTGATGCCCGAACCAGGACCTGTCCATGAACACGTTGTTGTCATTGGTACTGATGTTTGCCGCGATTCCGGCCGCCGCCGTCGAACTGACCGTGTCGGCCGCGTCAAGCTTGACCGAAAGCTTCCGTGAAATAGCCGCAGCCTATGAAGCGGTGAATCCAGACATCCGTGTGGATCTGAATTTCGCCGCCTCCGGTGTGCTGCTGCAGCAGATCGCGCGCGGGGCACCGGTGGATGTATTCGCCTCGGCCGATCAAGCCACGATGGCGCTGGCCGCACAACGTGGTCTGGTGGTGCCTGCGACGCGGCAGATATTCGCCGTGAACAGCCTGTGGGTGGTGGTGCCGCCGCAGGCTCGGGGAAAGCCGGCATCACTGGTGGCATTGGCCGAACCGGGAGTCAGGCGGATAACCATCGGCAATCCGGACAGCGTACCGGCCGGGCGCTACGCGCGCGAGGTGCTGCAGCAGGCGGGTCTGTGGCAAGCGCTGCAGCCGCGGATGATCAACACCCAGAATGTACGCCAGTCGCTGGACTACGTGGCACGGGGCGAGGTGGATGCCGGTTTCGTCTATGCCACCGACGCGCAGGCGATGCCTGGTCGCGTACATCGCGCGTTCCAGGTGCCGGTTCCGGGCGGCATCAGCTATCCGCTGGCAATGGTGAGAACGACGCGATCTCCCGCGCATGCACGTGCCTTCATGGCTTTCGTGCGTTCAGCGCAAGGGCAGGCCATTCTGCGCAGACATGGTTTCGGCAGTCCCTGATGGTCGACCTGGATTGGAGTGCCTTGTGGTTGTCGCTGAAGGTCGCCGGTTGGGCCACGCTGCTCAATCTCGTGTTCGGTGTCGCCTTGGGCGCGCTGCTGGCGCGGCGGCGCTTTCCAGGACGTGAGTTGCTGGACACGGTTCTCACTTTGCCGATGGTGCTGCCGCCCACCGTGCTCGGTTACTACCTGCTGGTACTGATCGGCAGCCATGGTCCGCTGGGAGCATGGCTGCTGGACAGCTTCGGTATCAATCTGCTTTTCACTTGGCAGGCGGCGGTGGTTGCCGCTGCAGTGGCATCGTTTCCGCTGGTGTTCAAGCCGGCCCGGGCGGCGTTCGAGAACGTCGACACCCAGCTGGAGCAGGCTGCGCGCACGCTGGGAATTTCCGAGATGGCGCTGTTCTTCCGGGTGACGCTGCCCTTGGCATGGCGCGGAATTCTGGCCGGTCTGTTGCTGGCGTTCGCGCGTGCGATGGGCGAATTCGGCGCCACCATCATGGTGGCTGGCAGTATTCCCGGGCGCACCCAGACCCTGTCCATCGCCATCTACGAGGCAGTGCAGGCAGGCAACGATGGACGTGCCAATCTGCTGGTGATGGTGTCCTCGGTGGTTTGCATCAGCGTGCTTCTGCTCGCCTCGCGGCTGGTGGGGCGACAGCCAGGAGGCACACGTGATGTGGCTTGAGCTGGAGATCGCCTGCCACCTGCAAGCCGCCGGCCAGCATTTCCATCTGCAGGCGGAGCTGCGTTGCAGCCAGCCCCGCGTGGTGTTGTTTGGTCCTTCAGGCGCGGGCAAGAGCCTCACACTGAAAGCCGTGGCTGGCCTGTTGCGGCCGGACAGCGGCCTGATCCGGCTGCATGGCCATACGTTGTTTAATGCCCGTGCGGGTGTCCACCTGTCACCACAACGGCGTCGGATCGGTTATGTGTTTCAGGACTACGCATTGTTTCCGCATCTGAGCGTGCGCCAGAACGTGGGCTTCGGTCTACAGCGCGGTTGGCGCAACCCGGCGCGCGGGAGCCGTATCGCGGCGGTGGAGCAGTGGTTGCAGGCGTTCCGCATCGAGCACATCGGCGATCTGCTGCCTGCACAGATCTCCGGTGGGCAGCGCCAGCGCACTGCACTGGCGCGCGCACTGGTGACGCAACCGCAGGCGCTGTTGCTGGATGAACCGTTCGCGGCGCTGGATCACCACTTGCGCGCGCACTTGCGTCAGGAGCTGGAGACGGTCCTGGACCAGACCGGCATTCCGCTGCTGCTGATCAGCCATGACCCGGAGGACATGGACATGTTCGGCCAACAGGTGACGCATCTGGTCGAGGGCCGGATAAAGAGTGGTTGATGGCTGTCCGCAGCGTGGCTGTGCCAATGATCGGCCCAGCGCTCGGGTGGAAGACCCTGGCGCGCCGCGCCGGCAGCGGCACGTCCATCAGAGGGAGCCAGCAGGAGCGCTGCTTGCCAGTTGCGACTTTGTGCGCGCGCTTTCCAGAGCGCGTGCTGCTTGGCGGGGCCTTGGCCTGAGGCGGTGGGCTGACGTTTACGCGCCGCCCGTCAACGCAGTGCCCGTTGCAATCTTGCCTTTGCTGACAAGTACATGGCCGGGGAAGGGGGGCGTCCAAGGGAACGGGTCTTTCCTCTCTGTGTATCCCAACCTTGTAGCGCCCCGCCTTGCGACTCCAGAGGGGAGGAAATGGCCGCCGTCTTTGAAAGCAGCGGGCGTCGCGGACCTGCTTTTGCCGATCGCAACATCGCTAAGGAGCATTGAGGGCCATGCTTCATGCGCAGTTACCGCGCCCTGGATTGCCCAGTGTTGCCCCGCGTGGTTATGGGCGCTGTCGGACTGTCGCAGGCACAAAAAAGGCCGGAACCTTTGATTTCTCTAGGGTTTCCAGCCTTTGTTGTACCGTCCCAAGACGGCTATATGGTGGAGGTGGGCGGAATTGAACCGCCGTCCGAAGGCACTCCATCCCCGGTACTACATGCTTAGCTTACCGTTGGGTCTCGTCCTGTGGCAGCACGGTATGCGAAGCGCACCCCAAGACCAGCCTGTTTTGGTTAAGCCGTGACTGACAGGCAGCCGTCACAGCCGGTTCCGTGATAATGACCCTACATCCACGAGCACGGGCACAAGTGGGTTCGGGGCTTACGCCTTAAGCGGCGAGAGCGTAGTTGTCGTCGTTGGCAACTAGAGTTTTGCAGCTGGATTTACGAGGAAAGCTACCCCCTCGGCATGCACCAAGCGACTTCATAACCCCCGTCGAAACCAGTGCACCCCCGATTTCTTCGAGCCTTACAAGTCTTCAGCGATCCGTCCGCTATTGCGGGGCGGGCCGATGCTCGACGTGGGTGATGGTACGGCAAAGCGTCTGAATCGTCACGCGCTGCGCGCCGGTGCGCGGCTGGTCGGTTCATCTGACGCCCATCCTTTCGCCGTGTTTCTGGTGCAAATGCTGAATAGGCGGGGCACACGCGCCGCCCTCAAATGAAATGCGTCGGGTGCAGGTGCGATCAGCGAACCGTGGCTGTATAGACAGGCCGATGCAGACGCTCCGGGATCAGGTGGAGCGGCTGGCGCGTCGCTAACTGTTGTGTCGAATGCCGGACTGGAAACCAATCCAAGCGGGGCCAGCATCGCCGGGGCGTTCCGCGCGCCGGAGCGGCCAAGCGCGCAGGGGTTTGCTCAGGCGCTACGGTTGTGCGCACGCATGGCGCGCTGCTTCTCGCGGGCCCAGTCACGGTCCTTGGCGGCATCGCGCTTGTCGTGATCCTGTTTGCCCTTGGCCAGCGCGATCTCGAGCTTGATCTTGTTCTTGCGCCAGTACATCGCGGTGGGCACCAGGGTATAGCCCTCACGCTCGACGCGGCCGATCAGCTTGTCGATCTCACGGCGGTGCAGCAGCAGTTTGCGCTGACGGCGGTCTTCAGCCACGACGTGGGTGGAGGCCTGGATCAGCGGGGTGATCTGCGCGCCGATCAGGTAGATCTCGCCATCTTTCACATATGCATAGGCGTCGGTCATATTGCCGCGACCGGCGCGGATGGCCTTGACCTCCCAGCCTTGCAGCACCAGTCCAGCCTCGACACGCTCCTCAAGGTGGTATTCGTGACGGGCACGCTTGTTGAGCGAGATGGTTTTGTCGACCGTCGCGCTCTTTGCTTTATCCTTGCCGGGTTTCTTGCTCATTTACATATTGTCTCCGATTCGGGGGCGTTCCGGACATTCTTTGTAATCCCATGCCTACCATCCGCCGCAGCGCTTTGGTCGAACACTCCGCAGGATGCATGTTCGACTTGGTCAATGACGTCTCCGCCTATCCGCGCCGCTTCCGCTGGTGCGACAAGGCCGAGATCCTGGAGCAGGGCGGTGATCGCGTTGTTGCCCGGCTCGATCTGGGGCTGGGCTCGTTCCGGACCTGGTTCATGACCGAGAACACGTTGCAGCGTCCGCACAGTATCGATATGCAGTTGCGTGATGGCCCGTTCAAGCGCCTGCACGGACGCTGGGAATTCCACTCGCTGGCGGAAGATGCCTGCAAGGTGACGTTGACGCTGGAGTTCGAGCCAACCTCGCGCTTGTTGGGTCCGGCGTTGGCGCTGGGTTTTCAGGGGCTGGCCGATCGCATGGTCAATGACTTCGTGCGCGTGGCCGATCAGGAGGCCTGAGGCATGCGCGTGGAAGTAGTGCTGGCCTGGCCGGATCGTTATCTCCGCCGCGAGCTGCAGTTGCCGGAAGGTTGCGTCGTGGCAGATGCGCTTGCAGAAGCGGCGCTGGTCGCAGACGGCGAAGTGGTGGCCTGCGCGGTTCATGGCGTCGTCGCGCGTCCAGAGCAGGTGCTTCGGGACGGGGATCGCATTGAGATGCTGCGGCCGCTGGTGGCCGATCCCAAGGAAAATCGCCGCCGGCGTGCGCGCGGCGGCTGACGTTCAGCAGGCGGCGATCAGCGGCCGCCCTTCTTCTTGTCCTTGGCCAGATTGCGACCGAACTGGCGCACGCTGTTCTTGGCCAGCTCCGCATCCTGGGTGGCGAAGTAGTCGCCTTCCCAGCGCGTCACTGCATCGTTCTCGAAGAAAACAGTGAAATTCTTCACTTCGGTCTTGCCCAGGCGGTTCACACGTTGGCTGGCGGTGTAGTCCCAGCGCTGGGCGTGGAACGGGTCAGCAATGGAAGGTGTGCCCAGCAGCGCGTTGACCTGCTGCTTGCTCTGGCCGACCTGCAATTGCGCCACGGACTGCTCGCGGATCAGGTTGCCCTGATAGATGGGCTGCTTGTAGATGATGCCGCAGCCAGTAGTGGACAGGGCGACAACGGCGATCAACAGGAGGTTGCGCATTGGGTAGGGCGGTTTTAGGAAATCAGGCCGATGATACACTCCCCGGCACCCTGCGCGATCTGACAGGAGACAACTGGCGTTAAACCGCCAATGAACAGGATGGCTATGGAATCCAACGAGCTGCGCAAAGTCGGTTTGAAAGTGACGCATCCCCGCATGCGCATTCTCGCTTTGCTCGAGCAGAACACCCCGCATCACCACCTTACGGCCGAAGACATCTATCGCCAGCTGCTTGATTGCGGCGATGAGATAGGTCTGGCCACGGTCTACCGTGTGCTGACTCAGTTCGAGGCGGCCGGTCTGGTGCTCAAGCACAATTTCGAAGGCGGTCAGGCAGTCTACGAGCTGGATCGCGGCGCCCACCATGACCATATGGTGGACATGGATACCGGCAAGATTATCGAATTTGAAAGTGCCGAGATCGAGGAGCTGCAGCGGAAGATCGCCGCCGAGCACGGGTTCGAGCTCGAAGAGCACTCGCTGGTGCTGTACGTTCGCAAGAAGCGGCGTTGAGCCCGGCTGCGGCGGAGCATCATCTGATCTTAAAAAAACCGGCGCATGCGCCGGTTTTATTTCTCACACTTCTGCCAGCAACTTGCGGGCCGCGGCGCGGGCCTCCTTGCTGACCTCGGCGCCGCCGAGCATGCGCGCCAGCTCTTCCTCGCGGCCCTTGCCGTCGAGCAGCTCCACCGCGCTCTGGGTCATGCCTTCCACCGGCGCCTTGCTGACCCGATAGTGGGCGTGACCCTTGGAGGCGACCTGTGGCAGGTGGGTCACGCACAGCACCTGGCGGCGTTCGCCCAGCGCCCGCAGCTTGCTGCCGACGATGTCGGCGATGGCGCCGCCGATGCCCGAGTCCACCTCGTCGAACACCATCGTGGGCACCGCGTCCAGGCCCAGTGCGGCCACCTCGATGGCCAGTGAAATACGCGACAGCTCGCCGCCGGAGGCGACCTTGCGCAGCGCCCGCGCCGGCTGGCCGGCATTGGCAGCCACCAGGAATTCGACCCGCTCGGCGCCATTGGGGTCCGGGCGGAGCTGCGCCTGCGGTTCCAGCTCGATCCGGAACTGGCCACCGCCCATACCCAGTTCGCCAATCAGTTCAGTGGTGGTCTGCGACAGCGCCGCGGCTGCCCGGGTGCGGCCCAGGGTCAGAGCGGCGGCCTGCGCCTGCCAGTGCGCGCAGGCCTTGTCGATCTCGTCGGCCAGCCTGGCCAGACGCTCGTCGGCGCCGCGCAGCTGCTCCAGCTCGGCCTCGATACGGTCGCGGGTGCCTGCCAGCTCCTCCATCGGCACGCGGTGCTTGCGCGCCAGATCATGCAGACGCCCGAGGCGACGTTCGATGTCTTCAAATGCCTCCGGATCGCTGTCCAGGTCGTCCTGCACCCGGTCCAGCTGTACCAGGACCTCGTGCAGCTGGATGGCGGCGGCATCGAGCATGCTGTCGATCTCGCCCAGTCGCTGATCGTGCTGGCTGACCCGCGCCAGTTCGCCGCGAATCTGCTGCAGCTGGGCGAGCAGGGAGGGGCTGTCGTCGCCGTTGAGCAGGCCGCTGGCATGCTGGCAGGCCTCGATCAGGGCGGTGGAATGGGCCTGGCGGCGGTGGCTGGCGATCAGGGTGGCGATGGAAGCCGGCTCCAGCTCCTCGCGCTGCAGTTCGCCCAGCTGGTGTTCGAGAAAGCCGATGCGATCGGAGACATCACCCTGTTGCGACAGGGCCTCGCGCTCGTCCAGCAACGCCTGCCAACGTGATGCAGCCAGGCGAACGGCGGCGCGCTCGGTCTCGTTGCGGGCGTAGGCATCCAGCAGTACCAGCTGGCTGTGGCGGGCCAGCAGGGCCTGCTGCTCGTGCTGGCCGTGGATTTCGACCAGAAAGGCGGCCAGTTCGGCCAGTTGCGATACCGGTACCGGGCGGCCATTGATGAAGGCGCGCGAGCCGCCATCGGCACGAATGACCCGGCGCAGCTGGCACTGTTCCTCGTCATCGAGTTCGTTGTCGCGCAGCCATTGCCGGGCGGGGGTGTCATCGCTGAGGCTGAATTCGGCTGACAGCTCGGCCCGGCTGGCGCCGTGGCGCACCACGCCGGAGTCGGCGCGCTGGCCGGAAAGGAAGCCCAGCGCATCGACCATCAGCGACTTGCCGGCGCCGGTTTCACCGGAAACCACGGTCATGCCGGGGCCGAACTCCAGTTCGGTGGCGCGTACTACTGCAAAATCCTTGATGGAAAGATGTCTGAGCATGGTCGGCAGGTCTTGGGGCCGCGCAAAACTAGCATGCGCGAAGGTCCGGGCAAATGTCCGGGGGTGGATTTTCCTGGCAGGGTAGGTGGTTGGCGTCTCACCGCGTGATTCTTGACCTTGAAACCGCCGCCGCCGCCCACATACGGGGCAGGGTAGGCGGCTGAACTTCCGCCAGGGAACCGGAAATGAACCAAGAGCACCCAGAACTCGACCCCATTACCCCCGCTGACAGCGAAGCGGCCACCGATCCCCAGCAGGAGCAGATCCAGGCGCTGCGCGCCGAGCTGGAGCAGGTGAAGGCTGACGCGCTGCGTGAGCGCGCCGACCTGGAGAACCAGCGCCGGCGTGTGGCCCGCGATGTCGAGCAGGCGCGCAAGTTTGCCAACGAGAAGCTGCTGGGCGAACTGCTGCCGGTGTTTGACAGCCTGGATGCGGGCCTTGCCGCCGCGGGCAGCGAGCCCAACCCGCTGCGCGAAGGGCTGGAACTGACCTACAAGCAGCTGCTCAAGGTGGCGGCCGACAATGGTCTGGCGCTGCTGGATCCGGCCGGGGAAACCTTCAATCCGGAGCACCACCAGGCCATCAGCCAAGTGGATGCGCCGGCTGGCGTGAACCCTGGCGCGGTCGTGACCGTGTTCCAGAAGGGCTACCTGCTCAACGAGCGCCTGCTGCGTCCGGCGCTGGTGGTGGTGGCCCGGGTCGACTGACCCGCAGGCTGGCCGCCGGTTAAACGGCGCCGGTCATCCGCAAACCGTGTTCCAGGGGTGGCTTGAATGTCACCACGCCATCCCCCACATCCCATTCATCCCCGGCGGCTGCCGGCAAACGAATCCTCAGGAGTCCCCCATGGGCAAGATCATTGGTATCGACCTCGGCACCACCAACTCGTGCGTGGCGATCATGGACGGCGGCAAGGCCCGCGTCATCGAAAACTCGGAAGGCGATCGCACCACGCCTTCCATCGTCGCCTATACCAAGGACGGCGAAGTGCTGGTGGGCGCCTCGGCAAAGCGCCAGGCCGTCACCAACCCGAAGAACACCTTCTATGCGGTGAAGCGCCTGATCGGCCGCAAGTTCACCGACGGTGAAGTGCAGAAAGACATCGCCCACGTTCCCTACGGCATCCTGGCCCATGACAACGGCGATGCCTGGGTGCAGACCAGCGACGGCAAGAAGATGGCGCCGCAGGAAATCTCCGCGCGCGTGCTGGAAAAGATGAAGAAGACCGCCGAGGACTTCCTCGGTGAAAAGGTCACCGAAGCGGTCATCACCGTGCCGGCCTACTTCAACGACAGCCAGCGCCAGGCGACCAAGGACGCCGGCCGCATCGCCGGTCTGGACGTCAAGCGCATCATCAACGAGCCGACCGCCGCGGCCCTGGCCTATGGCCTGGACAAGGGCGACAACAAGGATCGCAAGATCGTTGTCTACGATCTGGGCGGCGGCACTTTCGACGTGTCGATCATCGAGATCGCCAACGTCGACGGCGAGAAGCAGTTCGAAGTGCTGGCCACCAACGGTGACACCTTCCTGGGCGGCGAAGATTTCGACAACCGCGTTATCGAGTACCTGGTGGAAGAGTTCCAGAAGGACCAGGGCATCGACCTGCGCAAGGATCCGCTGGCCCTGCAGCGCCTGAAGGATGCTGCCGAGCGCGCAAAGATCGAGCTGTCGTCCGCGCAGCAGACCGAAGTCAACCTGCCGTACGTCACCGCCGATGCCTCTGGCCCGAAGCACCTGAACATCAAGCTGACCCGTGCAAAGCTCGAGGCGCTGGTGGAAGACCTGGTCAAGAAGTCGATCGAGCCGTGCCGTGTCGCGCTCAATGACGCCGGCCTGCGTTCGAGCGACATCAACGAAGTGATCCTGGTCGGTGGCCAGACCCGCATGCCGAAGGTGCAGCAGGCGGTGAGCGAGTTCTTCGGCAAGGAACCGCGCAAGGACGTAAACCCGGACGAAGCCGTGGCACTGGGTGCCGCGATCCAGGGTGGCGTGCTGGGCGGCGACGTCAAGGACGTGCTGCTGCTGGACGTGACCCCGCTGTCGCTGGGTATCGAGACCATGGGTGGCGTGTTCACCAAGATCATCGAGAAGAACACCACGATCCCGACCAAGGCTTCGCAGATCTTCTCGACCGCCGAGGACAACCAGTCGGCCGTGACCGTGCACGTGCTGCAGGGTGAGCGTGAGCAGGCCCGCTACAACAAGTCGCTGGCCAAGTTCGACCTGTCCGGCATCGAGCCGGCCCCGCGTGGCATGCCGCAGGTGGAAGTGTCCTTCGACATCGACGCCAACGGCATCCTGCACGTGTCGGCCAAGGACAAGAAGACCAACAAGGAGCAGAAGGTCGAGATCAAGGCCGGCTCGGGTTTGTCCGAGGAAGAGATCGCACGCATGGTCGCCGATGCGGAAGCCAACCGTGAGGAAGACAAGAAGTTCCAGGAGCTGGTGCAGACCCGCAACCAGGCCGATGGTCTGATCCACGCGACCCGCAGTGCCATCACCGAGCACGGCAGCAAGGTCGGCGGCGATGTCATCGGCAAGGTCGAGGCGGCACTGGCCGATCTGGAAACGGCGATGAAGGGCGACGACAAGGCGCAGATCGAAGCCAAGTCCAAGTCGCTGGAAGAAGCCGGCCAGGCGCTGTTTGCTGCCGCTTCGGCGGGCGAGCAGGGCGGCACGGCCGATGCCGGTGCCGGTCAGTCCAGCGATGACGTGGTCGATGCCGAGTTTACCGAGGTCAAGGACGACAAGAAGTCCTGATCCGGCGGTGGAACGGGGTGGTGGCGCAGGCCATCGCCCCCTTCCCCTCCTGCAACAACTGGTCCTGACAGAAGGGTAAGCCGGCGTCGGGGCGGCCAACAGAGGAGCGGAAGCGGTTTTCGCTCCTTTGTTTTGACGAATCCCGAGTGACGGAACTCTATTCCTGAAATGAGCAAGCGCGATTACTACGAAGTGCTGGGTGTTTCCCGCACTGCCAATGACGAAGAACTGAAGAAGGCCTATCGCCGTTGCGCGATGAAGCATCACCCCGACCGCAATCCGGGGGACTCCGCGGCCGAAGCGGCGTTCAAGGAGTGCAAGGAGGCGTACGAGGTCCTATCTGATGGCAACAAGCGGCGCATGTACGACGCCCACGGTCATGCCGCGTTCGAGCATGGCATGGGCGGTGGGGGCGGCCACGGCGGCCCCGACATGAACGACATCTTCGGCGACATCTTCGGCAATATTTTCGGGGGCGGTGGCGGTCCGCGCCAGCCGCGTCGCGGGGCCGACATCGGCTATGTGATGGAGCTGGACCTGGAGGAGGCGGTGGCCGGCGTCGAACGCCGCATCGAGATCCCCACCTTGGCCGAGTGCGACGACTGCGATGGCAGCGGCTCGGAAGACCGCAAGGTCGAGACCTGCAACGTCTGCGGCGGACGCGGCCAGGTGCGGGTGCAGCGTGGCATCTTCGCCATGCAGCAGGCGTGCCACAACTGCGGCGGCCGTGGCCAGATCATCGCCAAGCCCTGCAAGACCTGCCACGGCAACGGTCGGGTCGAGGAAGACAAGGTGCTCTCGGTCAAGGTGCCCGCGGGCGTGGACAGCGGTGATCGCATCCGCCTCCAGGGCGAGGGCGAGGCCGGTCCGCCGGGCACGCCGCCGGGCGATCTGTATGTGGAAATCCGCGTGCGCGAGCATGCAATCTTCACACGCGATGGCGACGACCTGCATTGCGAAGTGCCGGTGCGTATCTCGCAGGCGGCGCTGGGCGACACGATCCGGGTGGCCACGCTCGGGGGTGAGGCGGAGATCCGCATTCCGGCCGAGACCCAGACCGGCAAGCTGTTCCGCCTGCGCGGCAAGGGCGTCAAGTCGGTGCGCAGTCGTACCGAAGGGGACCTGTACTGCCGCATCGTCGTGGAAACTCCGGTCAACCTGACGGCCGAACAGCGCAAGCTGCTGGAACAGTTCGAGGCCAGCTTCAGTGGCGAGGACGCGCGCAAGCATTCGCCCAAGTCGGCCACGTTCATTGATGGCGTCAAGGGGTTCTGGGACCGCATGACCTCCACCTGACCGGTTCGTTTTCAGCAATGACAAAGCCGCAGCTTGCTGCGGCTTTGTTGTTTCCGTGCGCGGCGTTGGTTGCGCACGCAATCTACGCCGTCGCCTCGGGGGTGTGCGGACGTAGAATGTAACGATGAACGAAGTCGACCACAGCCATCTCGTGCACGGTCGTCGGCAACGCCCGGATGGGCCGACGCCGGTGGACGTGATTTCGGTCCAATCTCAACTGGTCTACGGCCACGCCGGCAACAGTGCGGCAGTGCCGCCGTTGCGTGCGCTGGGTCTGCGCGTGGCGGAAATTCCCACGACGCTGCTGAGCAATGCGCCGTTCTATTCGACGCTGCGCGGGCGCGTGCTCCCCGCGGACTGGTTTGCCGATCTGCTGCTGGGGGCGAGCGAACGTGGTCTGCCGCAGCGTGCCGGTGCGCTGGTGTCCGGCTATTTCGGCAGTGTGGAAAACGGTGTCGCATTCGCCGACTGGCTGGATACAGTGCTTCCGCAGTCGTCCCAGTTGCGTTACTGCCTGGATCCGGTGATCGGTGACACCCACACTGGGCCTTATGTGGAGCCCGGATTGGAGAAGGTTTTTGCCGAACGGCTGTTGCCACATGCCTGGCTGGTGACTCCCAACGCGTTCGAACTGGGACGTCTGACCGGCATGCCCGCATTGGCGCAGGACGATGCCATCGCCGCTTCGCGCAAGTTGCTGGAACGGGGGCCGGAATGGGTGATCGCCCATTCGGTCTCGGGGAATCCCGGCGACCTGGTGACGCTGGCGATCGGGCGCGATGAAGTCTGGCGTTGGACCTCGCCGCATCTGCCGGTGGATGTGGCTGGTACCGGTGACGTGCTGATGTCGCTGATCGTCGCCTTTCTGCTCAAAGGACACGCCTTTGAAGATGCGGTGGGCCGCGCCATTGCCGGTGTGCATGCCGCGCTGGAAGCGACGTTGGCGCAGGGCGTGGAGGAATTCGATGTGCTTGCCGCAGCGCCCGCGGCGCTGGGTACGCCGCACCGGTTCCGCGCCGAGCGCCTGGCATGAGTGGTCCTGTCATCGGCATCGTCGGCAGCGGCGGCGCCTATGGCCGTTGGCTGCGCGGATTCTTCCAGTCGCGGATGGGGCTGACGGTCATCGGCCATGATCCGGTGGATGCGGACTCGCAGACCCCCGAACAGCTGCTGGAGCGGGCCGACGTGCTGCTGTTTTCCGCGCCCATCCGCCATACGCCGGATCTGATACGCGACTACGTCCACCGCTCGGGCGGGCGCGAGCAGGGCCGTTTGTGGCTGGATGTCACCTCGATCAAGGCCGGGCCGGTAGCGGCGATGCTGGAGTCCAGAGCATCGGTCGCCGGACTGCATCCGATGACCGCGCCGCCCAAATCGCCGACCCTCAAGGGCCGGGTGATGGTGGTCTGTGAAGCCCGCCTGGATCCCCGCTGGCAGGGTTGGCTCAAGGAGCTGTACGCCGGGTTGGAGGCCGAATGCGTGCGTGCCACCCCCGAGCATCATGACCGGGTGATGGCGCTGGTGCAGGCGATGGTGCACGCCACCCATCTGGCGCAGGCCAGTGTGCTGCGCGAGTACGCGCCGCTGCTGGGTGATCTGCAGGCGCTGATGCCTTACCGTTCTACCGCCTTCGAACTGGATGCGGCGGTCATTTCGCGCATCCTGTCGCTGAATCCGGCGATCTACGAAGACATCCAGTTCGGCAATCCGCATACCGCCGAGATGCTGGATCGTCTGCTCGGCCAGCTGCAGCAGTTGCGCGGACTGATCGGACAGAGCAGCGATTCGGCCCGCGCCGTGTTCCGTCAGCAGTTCCTGCTCGACAACCGGGCGGCGGTGGGCGAGGACACCCTGCGCGACGGCAATTACAGCTTCGAGCGGCTGGGCTATCTGCTGGCCGATCTCACCGAACAACGAGCGATGAGCGTACATCTGCCGCAGGACCGCGCCGGTTCACTGCGTGAACTGCTGCATGTTTTCGAGCAGCATGGGGTCAGCTTGGCCTCGATCCACTCCTCGCGTACGCCATCAGGGGAAGTGCATTTCCGTATCGGTTTCGAGCACAGCTATGCGCCGGAGGTGTTGGCCGCGGCCGCGGAGCAGATCGATCACAGCGGTATCGGACGCGTGCTGGGACGCTGACCTACCCGGGGACTGTCGCAGCAGCTGCGACTTAATCCACAGGGGGTGTGGATGAAATGTACACAAACGTGTGGATAAGCGTCGGCGCGCCTTGTGGCACAAGGCTGTCAAGACACTTGTTCAATAATTGACCAGCATCGGGCTGGTTTGGCAAAGCCCATTCAGGCCCGCATAGTCCACGCGTTTTGCCGCTGCATCCGCTGTCCCATGGAGGTCCTGTTTTCAGGCACGGTATGGCTGGTTCAGTGACAACCTGACCGCACCATCGGCGGTTCCCAGGTGGCTGCCCTGGCGGATCAGTGGACGCCCGTCGGCCAATTCATAACGTGGTGCGGGTGTGGAGTTGCCACTGGCCACGCCTGGTGTTTCGTCCCTGAATTCGATGACGATCCAGCTCTGGCCATCGGCACTTGTCGCAGGGAATTGTCGGAACGCCATCGCTCAGCTCCTGGTGGCAGGGACCCGGATCGGCCGCGTTGATCATGCCGGCAGCGGCGTTACCCGGCTGTCGGCATGATGTTCTCAATCTATGAACTGCAGTCGCGCCAGTTCGGCATACAACCCGTCCTGGGCCAGCAGCTCGGCATGCGAGCCCTGGGCGATGATGCGACCGTGGTCCATCACCACGATGCGGTCGGCCTTCAGCACCGTGGCCAGACGATGCGCGATCACCAGCGTGGTGCGGCCGCTCATCAGTCGTTCCAGCGCCTGCTGCACCGCGCGCTCGCTCTGCGCGTCCAGCGCGCTGGTAGCCTCGTCCAGCAGCAGCACCGGCGCGTCCTTGAGCAACGCGCGAGCGATGGCGATGCGCTGTTGCTGGCCGCCGGACAGGCGCGCGCCACGCTCGCCCAGATCGCTGGCGTAACCTTCGGGCAGCTGGCTGAGGAACTCGTCGGCTTCGGCCGAGCGTGCGGCGATCCGTATCGCTTCATCACTGGCCTCGAGCCGGCCATAGCGGATGTTGTCGGCGGCGCTGGCGGCGAACAGGGCCGGCTGCTGCGGCACCAGCGCGATGTTCTGGCGCAGTTGGGCCGGATCGAGCCGGCGCAGATCGATGCCATCAAGCTGCACGCTGCCGGCGTCCGGATCATGGAAACGCAGCAGCAGTGACAGCACCGTGCTCTTGCCCGCGCCGGAGGGGCCGACTAGGGCAACGGTCTCGCCGGGCGCCACCGTCAGACTGAAGTCGTCCAGTGCCGGCTGGTCCGGACGCTGCGGGTAGTGGAAGGACACGTGCTCGAAGCGGATTTCCCCGCGCAACGGTACCGGCAGCGGCTGGGCTTGCGCCGGCGCGGTGATGCTTGGCGTTTCAGCCAGCAGCTCGGCGATGCGGCCCATGCCGCCGGAAGCGCGTTGCAGTTCGTTCCACACTTCGGCCAGTGCGCCCACCGAGCCGCCGCCGATCAGCGCATACAGCACGAATTGTCCCAGCGTGCCGGCGCTCATGTTGCCGTCCACGACATCATGCGCGCCGGACCACAGCACCGCGACGATGGCACCGAACACCAGCACGATGGCGATGGCAGTCACGACGGATTGGGTGCGGATACGGCGCCGTGCGGTGGCCACCGAGACCTTCAATGCGTCTTCAAAGCGGCCGCGTTCGTAGGGCTCACGGGCATGGGCCTGCACGGTGCGGACCGCGCCCAGGGTCTCGGCGGCCAGTGCATTGGCGTCGGCGATGCGGTCCTGGCTGGCGCGTGAGATCTTCTGCAGCTGGCGCGCGCCCAGCACGATCGGCAGCACCGCCAGGGGAATGCCAATCAACGCATACGCGGCCAGACGCGGGCTGGTGACAAACAGCATCACCATGCTGCCAACCACGGTGACGCCGCTGCGCAAGGCCACCGACATGGTCGAGCCGATCACGCTGCGCAGCAGTTCGCAGTCGGCGGTCAGCCGGGATACCAGCTCGCCGCTGCGGTTGCGGTCGTGAAAGCCGGCATCCAGGCCGATCAGGTGGGCGTACAGGCGTCCACGCAGGTCGGCGACGACCTTCTCGCCAAGCAGCGACACAAAGAAGAAGCGGGCGGCCGTGGCCAGCGCCAATACCACCGCCACCACGAACAGCAGCGAGAACGCGCGGTTGATCTGGCCGCCGCCGGAGAAACCGTGGTCGATCATCTGTTTGACCGCCATCGGCAGGCTCAACGTTGCCGTTGAGGACACCGCCAATGCGACCAGCCACGCCCCGAACAGAGCGCCATGGCGACGCACGAACGGCCACAGCGCCTTGAGGCTGCCCAGCTTCTGCAGCTTGGGTGAGGGATGCATTGGTTCAGTCATGGGGGGAAAGCTCGCTCATGCGCAGGCGGTTGCGGGTGGCATCACGCAGGCGCAGCGCCAACGCGTCGATCTGGTCGGCAGGCAGGCGCACGTGCAGGCGCAGACCCTCGGTCAGGAATTGTTCTTCAAGCTTCTCGGCACCGGCATTGCCCAGCAGGGTGTGGACGATGCCCATGTCCTCGAAGCCGCACTGCAAGATGCGTTCGGTCATCGCCACCAGCGGGCTGCGCTGGGCCAGCCGCAGGCACTCGGCGGCGGTACCGCCGTAGGCGCGCACCAGACCGCCGGCGCCCAGCTTGATGCCGCCATACCAGCGCGTGACCACCACCGCGATGCGGTCGTAGCCTTGGCCATCAATAGCTGCCAGGATCGGCCTGCCCGCGGTGCCGGCCGGTTCGCCGTCATCGCTGGAGCGGTATTCATTGCCGTGGCGGTAGGCCCAGCAGTTGTGGGTAGCATCGGCGAACGAGACCGCACCGATGAACGCCAGTGCTTCGGCGGCAGTGCCGATAGGGGCGGCCTGCGCGAGGAAGCGGCTGTGTTTTATCTCCAGCTCGTGGCTGGCGGGGGCGGCAAGGGTGTCGAGCATCACCGCCATTCTAGAGGCTGACAACCGACGCGTGTGTCTGCGCGGTCAGTCCGTGAGCAGGGAGCGCAGGTCACGCGGAATACGCGCCTCGGGATACTCCTGCATGAAACGCCGCAGGCTCAGACGTGCGCCGGACAGATCGCCGGAGTCGCGGCGTTCGCGGATGCGCTTGAGCCACTGCCGGCGCGGGAGCGTGGCATCGCTGTCGAGGTCGCTCTGCCATTGCTGCAGTCTTTCGGCCGCGAGATTTTCGGCACTCTGCGGCGTGCTGCCGGAACTGCGGACCGCCTCCAGCGGTTCGGGCCGAGGCGCGGCCGTGCGGGCAACCCGCGGCGCCTGGAGCGCGGTGCGCCGATCGGCCTGCGCGCCGGCGTATTCGTCGTTTTGCGGAGCCATCGCCGGTGCTGGTACGGGTGGTGCTGGCGGGGAAGGGGACGTGACCATCGGCGTGGCTTCAACGGCGGGCGCCGTTACCAATGCCGCGTCGCTTGCAGATGCCGCGCGCGGTGCCGGTCTTTCACTGGTCCGTGCCCTGGCTGGCAGGGGCGTTGTGGCGGTTTTTGCGTCCGGGGCCTTCTCGTCCGTTGTGGCAGCCGGTGCCCCGATGGAGGCGGGTGCCGTTGTGCCCGCACCATCATCGGCAGCCTGGGCCTGTGGTGGTGCTGACGCCGGGTAATTGGCCGGGGCGGTGCGGACGGCACTGGGAACCGGTGCTGCGGGGGGTGTCGGCCGCAACTGCCAGGCAAGGCCCACCACCAGTGCCAGCGAGGCGGCGATTGCCAGCGAGGAGGTCACGCTGCGGCGACGGCCCCAGCCTTGGCTGCGGGCCGAGCGCGGTGATGCGGCGGGCGCGCCGGACAGCGGTTGTCGCGCCGTTGCCAGGATCCGGGCGTCGAGCTCGGCGCCGGGCTGCTCGCTGGAGCGCGGTTGCCCCAGCAGCCGGGCGAGTTCGCGTTCTTCCGGGGTCAGCCTGTCGGAGATCTTCATTCGTTCAACCTCGCGCGCAGCTTGTCCATCGCGTAACGCAGTCGCGATTTGACGGTTTCCCGGCCCACGCCGGTGATCTGCCCGATTTCTTCCAGACTCAGCTCCTGCTCAAGGCGCAGGATGACCACTTCCTGCTGCTCGGTCGGCAGTTCCGCCAGCGCCTGTTGCAACTGCTGGCGCCGGATGTGCTCATCGGCCAGCAGTTCCGGGGTGCGTACATCGGCCAGTCGCGCTGTGCGCTCGTCTGCATCGGCCGGTGCCGCAGGGCGGTGCTTGGCGGCCCGCCAGTGATCATTGAGCCGGTTGTGGGCGATGCGGAACAGCCAGGTGGCGAAGGCGGCCTCCGGCTGCCAGCTGCCGCGGGCGTTGATGACCTTGTGCCAGATATCCTGGAAAAGTTCCTCGGCCAGCGAGCGGTCACGCAGTTGGCCCAGCAAGTAGTGGAACAGGCGGGTCCGATGGCGGGCATACAGCTCGGCGAACGCGTCGCCATCGCCACGCGCATAGGCCAGCATCAGCGTTTCGTCGGAAACAGGTTGGACGGCGGTATCCACTTTCCCAGCCTAATGATTCCTCGGGTGGATGCCTAGCCGGCCGGCGAGTCGGCTCCTGCGGATTCAGATAAAGAACTTTTGCCCGGCCCTGTATATCCGCGTGGGTGACGGTATGCTGCGGATCAGGGGAGCCCATCCAGTTTGGGAGCCAAAGAGACCGGATGTATGCTCTACAGCCCGCTTGATATCCTTGCCGCCCACCCGCGTGCGGACAGTGATTCCCCCACGGCCCGCGTGGTCGCGACCCTGCAGGGACTGCTCCCCGCCGGAAGTACGGTGGCGCTGGCGTGGGAGGACGCGGTGCTCGCTGCCGGCGGCTGTACCAGTCCGCCGGATCGCGATGCGCTGCAGTCGGCGGTGCGACAGCAGCTGGAGGGGGCCGCGATGACGGGTGATCTTCCCCTGCGTGTTTCGACCTCGTGGACGCATGCCGACAGCGGCACCCGGATTGCGCTGATCGCCGAGCTCACTGAAACCGTGGCGCACGAGCAGCGCGAAGCGTGGCTGGGTACGGCGCGGGCGCTGGTGACCACGGTACTGATGACCTTGCGCCAGCAGCTGCGGATCCAGGAGTTGGAGCGCTCAAAACGCTTGCAGAAGGCATTGTTCGAGATCGCCGATCTGGCCGGTTCGGATCTGGATTTCGATGAAATGCTGGCGCATTTCCATCAGATTCTCGGCTCGCTGATGTACGCGGAAAACTGCTACATCGTCGAATGCGACGAGCAGCAGAGCAGTCTGCGCTTTCTGTATTTCGTGGACACCCAGGACGATTTCATCCCCGAGCCCGAACGCAGCTATCGCCACGAGGAAATGCCGGCCAGCCTGACCTTCGCCGTGCTGCGGCATGGCCAGGTGATGAGTGGCCCATCGCGTGAGCTGCTGAGAAATATCGATTCACGGTGTGACAAGGCCGAGGGGCTGGAAAGTGCCGACTGGCTGGGGGTGCCGATGTGGCGCAACGGGCGGGTGTGCGGCGCCATCGTGGTGCAGAGCTACCAGCTCGAGGTCCGCTACTCGGACGAGGATCGCGCGGTACTGAATTTCGTTGCCAAGCACATCCTGACCGCCATGGACCGGCGGCAGGCGCATGTGCGGCTGGAGCAGCACGTACAGCGGCGCACGCTGGAGCTGGAGCGGGCAAACCGCAGTCTGCAGGCGGAAATCAACGAGCGCCGTCGCGCTGAAATGGTGCAGACGGCGCTGTTCCGGATTTCCGAGCTGGCCATGAGCTGCAACAGCCAGGCCGATTTCCATGCACAGCTGCACGCGGTGATCTGCACGTTGCTCGATGCCCGGAACTTCTACATCGCCCTGGTGAACGCCACCGGCGATGGGGTGGACTTCGTCTACTCCGTGGATGAGAAAAGACCCCGGGAAACCTCACGCCCGTTCAGTGGCGGCCTGACCGAATACACCATCCGCCGGGGACAGCCGTTGTTGGCCATGCGCGAGGATATTGATCGGTTGATCGCCAACGGTGAACTTTGCGAGTTTGGTACGCCTTCCTATTGCTGGCTGGGGGTACCACTGCTGAACGATGACGAGATCATGGGAGTGATCGCGGTTCAGAGCTATTCGCCTGACGTGGTTTTCAACGCGCAGGACCAGCGGCTTCTCGCGTTTGTGGCCGGCAATATCGGCAACAGCTTGACCCGTCAGCGTGATCGCGGCCGCCTGCTCGATGCCCATTCGGAACTGGAGCGCCGGGTCGTGGAGCGCACCTACGAGCTGGGGGAGGTCAACCAGAAGCTGCTCGGGCAGATCAGTGAACGTCTGCGCGCGGAGGAGCGGCTCACCCACCTTGCCTTGCACGACGTGCTGACCGGTCTTCCCAATCGCATGCATCTGCAGCAGACGCTTGAGCAGACCATTGCCCATGCGCGCCTGGGCGCTGGCCCGCCTTTCGCGTTGTTGTTCCTGGACCTGGACCGCTTCAAATGGGTCAATGACAGTATCGGCCACGCCGCAGGTGATCAGATGCTGGTGGAGGTCGCGCGACGGCTGGTGCGGATGATCCGCACCGATGATGTCGTCGCCCGCCTGGGAGGCGATGAGTTCGCGCTGGTGGTGCGTTGTGACGGTGGTGCTGTGGCGGCCATGGATCTGGGGCGGCGTCTGCTGAAAGTGCTCGAGGCGCCGATGTGGGTGGAGGGGCGCGAGCTGTTTCCTTCCGGTAGCGTGGGTATCGCGTTGTGGCACCCGCGCTACACCTCCGGCGCGGATCTGCTGCGGGATGCCGATGCGGCGATGTACCGGGCCAAGGTGAAAGGCCAGGACCGCTGTGTGGTGTTCGATGCCGCCATGCATCAGGAAGCGATGCGCAGCCTGGAGCTGGAGTCCGATCTGCGGCGTGCGATCAACAATCGTGATTTCGTGCCCTTCTACCAGCCCATCGTGTCACTGGAGGATGGTCGCCTGATCGGTCACGAAGCCTTGCTGCGATGGCCGCACGAACAGCGCGGCCTGCTGTTGCCCGGGCAGTTTCTCGCGCTGGGCGAGGAGAGCGGGCTGATCGAGCAGGTCGACTGGCTGATCTATGAACAGGTGGTCAAGGATCTGGCCCGCACCGCGCGTGGCTACGTGTCGGTCAATGTCTCGCCCCGGCATTTCCGTGTGGCGGATTTCGCGCCGCGCCTGCTGGCAGTGATCGAAGAAGCAGGTGCCGATGCCGATCGATTGCGCATTGAAATCACCGAAACGGCCTTGCTGGATGATGCACCGCGTACGCTGCAGACCCTGCACCAGTTGCGGGAGCGGGGCGTGGTGGTGCAGCTGGACGATTTCGGAACCGGGTATTCGGCGCTGTCCTATCTGCATCGTTTTCCGATCAGCGCGTTGAAGATCGATCGCAGTTTTGTCGCCGGACTGCACGCACAGAGCGGCAAGAGCACGCTGGCACTGGTGGACGGAGTGTTGTCGTTGGCCCGGACCCTGGGTATCGAAACCATCGGCGAGGGCGTGGAAACCGAGCAGCAACGCCAGACCCTGCAGCAGCTGGGCTGCAACTACGGGCAGGGATATCTGCTGGGGTATCCCGCTCCGCGCCAGGCCACTTTGCAGCAGCTTTGATATACAAAAAAAACAAGCCCGCCGATGCGGGCTTGTTCTGGACGGGCGCTCACTGTGCTTGAACGGCAGGCCTGAAGAGGATCGATCTGGGTGATCCCCGGCGCGGTAGCATCAACGCAACGGATTGCGTTTTCTCCCGGCCGCGCCACGTCCGGAGGCGGGCGCTTTCCAGCCACTCGCGTTGCGCCGTGCCAGTGACTTACCGCAACGCGGCGCGCAGCTTCTCGTCGAACCACTTGCTGGCCTGCGCCGGCGAGTAGGCGCGCATCCATTCGAGCATCCGCGCCGGATCTTCGCCGTGCCACAGATCATCACGCTGTTCCGGATGCAGGAAGCGTTCGCTGACCATGGTGTCGATCATGCCGATCAGCTGTGCGTAGAAGCCGTCGATATCGAGGAAGGCACAGGGCTTCTTGCCAATGCCGAGCTGGCGCCAGGTCAGCATCTCGAAGATCTCCTCGGCGGTGCCGAAGCCGCCGGGCAGGGCGACGAAGGCATCGGACAGGTCGAACATGCGCGACTTGCGCTCGTGCATCGAGCCGACAATCTCCAGCGTGGTCACGCCTTTGTGCGCCACTTCCATGTCCACCAGATGCTGCGGAATCACGCCGGTGACTTCGCCGCCGGCGGCCAGCACGCCGTCGGCCACCGCGCCCATCAGTCCGGTCCTGCCGCCGCCGTACACCAGCCGCAGGCCTTCTTTGGCAATGCGCGTGCCCAGTTCGGTGGCGCGTTGCATGTAGATGGGCTTGGCGCCGGGATTGGAGCCGCAGTAGACGCAGATGGACTTCATGGTTGTTCCTGATGGATGGGGAGAGGTGTTCGGATTCCGTCTATGAACAGGGGCGGGATCAGAGGATTTCAAAAGCAAGAAGGCCCCGCCGGGGCGGAGCCTTCTGCACACAGGCCGTGGAGCTTAGTTGGCCTTGTGGATCGAACGCTTGCCAACGGCCATGGCCGCGTCGTGGACCACTTCCGACAGCGACGGGTGGGCATGGCAGATGCGGGCCAGATCGTCGGCCGAACCGCTGAACTCCATCGCCAGCACGCCTTCGTGCACCAGCTCGGAGACGTTCACGCCGACCATGTGCATGCCGAGGATGCGGTCCGTTTCGGCATGGGCCAGCACTTTGACGAAGCCAGCCGGCTCGGACATCGCCACTGCGCGGCCGTTGGCGGCGAACGGGAAGCTGCCGGCCTTGTACGGAATGCCTTCGGCCTTGAGCTGCTGCTCGGTCTTGCCGACCCAGGCCAGTTCCGGCTCGGTGTAGATGACCCACGGGATGGTGTCGAAGTTGACGTGGCCGGGCAGGCCGGCGATCAGTTCGGCCACCGCGATGCCTTCCTCGAAGCCCTTGTGGGCCAGCATCGGGCCGCGCACGCAGTCGCCGACCGCCCACACGCCGTCGACGCCGGTGTGGCAATGGTCGTCGACCACGATCTGGCCGCGCTCGTTGACCTGCACGCCGGTACCGTCGGCCAGCAGGCCCTTGGTGGCGGCACGACGGCCCACGGCGACCAGCAGCTTGTCGACCGTGATGGTCTTCTCGCCGCTGGCGTCGCTGTAGGTGACCAGCACTTCCTTGCCCTTGACCTCGGTCTTGGAGACCTTGGCGTTGAGCTGGATGTCCAGGCCCTGCTTCTTGAATTCCTTGGCGGCGACCTTGGCGGCTTCGCTGTCGGCAGCGGCCAGGAACTCCGGCATGGCTTCCAGGATCGTCACTTCCGCACCCAGGCGCTTCCACACGCTGCCCAGTTCCAGGCCGATCACACCGGCGCCGATCACGGCCAGGCGCTTGGGCACTTCGGTGAAGTCCAGCGCGCCGACGTTGTCGACGATGGTGTCACCGTTGAACTTGGCGAACGGCAGCTCGATCGAATCCGAACCGGCGGCGATGATGACGTTGGTGCCCTTCAGCTCGACGGTGCTGCCGTCGTGCTGCTTGACGGTGACCACGTTGCCGGCCTGCAGCTGGCCGAAGCCGTAGTAGGCGGCAACCTTGTTGGCCTTGAACAGCTGGGCGATGCCGCCGGTGAACTGCTTGACGATCTTGTCCTTGCGGCCAACCATCGCGCCGACGTCGATCTTGGCGTCGTTGAAGCTGATGCCATGGTCGCCAAAGATGTGGCCCATGTTCCAGAACTGGCGCGAGGAATCCAGCAGCGCCTTGGACGGGATGCAGCCCACGCGCAGGCAGGTGCCACCGAGGGCCGGCTTGCCGTCCTTGCCCAGCGCTGCGTCGATGCAGGCGGTCTTCAGACCGAGCTGGGCGGCGCGGATGGCGGCGTGATAGCCGGCAGGACCGGCACCGATGACGACGACGTCGAATTGTTCAGCCATTGATAATTCCTTGTTGCTTTCCGTCGGCCCGGAGGCGGGCCGCTGGCGCCTGGCGCCGGGAAGAGGACGGTGATGCGAGCCTGCAAAGCCAAGCCCCTCGCCATTGCGGGCGAGGGGCCGGAGGGATTACAGACCGAACAGCATGCGGCCCGGGTTTTCCAGCTGGTTCTTGATGTCCACCAGGAACTGCACCGAGTCCTTGCCATCGATGATGCGGTGGTCATAGGACATGGCCAGGTACATCATCGGGGCGATCACGACCTGGCCGTTCTCGGCGATTGGACGATCCTTGATCGTGTGCATGCCGAGGATGGCGCTCTGCGGCGGGTTGACGATCGGGGTCGACATCAGCGAGCCGAAGGTGCCGCCATTGGTGACGGTGAAGGTGCCGCCCTGCAGTTCTTCCAGCGACAGCTTGCCGTCGCGTGCCTTCTTGGCGTAGTCGGCGATGGCCTTTTCGATGTCGGCGAAGGACATGCGCTCGACGTTGCGCAGCACCGGGGTCACCAGACCCTTGTCGGTGGACACGGCGATCGAGATGTCCGAGTAGCCGTGATAGATGATGTCGTCACCATCGATCGAGGCATTGACCAGCGGGAAGCGCTGCAGCGCGTTGGCGGCGGCCTTCACAAAGAAGCTCATGAAGCCCAGCTTGATGCCGTGGGCCTTCACGAACTCTTCCTGCAGTTCCTTGCGCGCGGCGGAAACCTTGGCCAGGTTGACTTCGTTGAAGGTGGTCAGCATCGCGGTCGAGTTCTTCGACTGCATCAGACGCTCGGCGATGCGCTTGCGCATGCGGGTCATCGGCACGCGTTCTTCCGGACGGGCGCCGCCGGCCTTGCCGATGCCACCGTTGCGAGCGAAGTTGACGATGTCTTCCTTGGTCACGGCGCCGTGGCGGCCGGTGCCGGACACGTCAGCCGGGTTCACGCCTTCGGTGATGGCCGAGAAGCGGGCGCCCGGGGGCAGGGTGTCGGCGGCGGACTTGGCAGCAGGAGCCGGCGCGGCAGCAGCGGCCGGTGCGGAGGCGGCCGGAGCGGCAGCCTTCGGCGCTTCGGCAGCGGCGGCCGGTGCGGCAGCGGCAACCGCGCCTTCCTCGATGATGGCCAGGATCTGGTTGGAGGTGACGGT
Source organism: Stenotrophomonas pictorum JCM 9942 (assembly GCF_001431585.1). Taxonomy (NCBI): domain Bacteria; kingdom Pseudomonadati; phylum Pseudomonadota; class Gammaproteobacteria; order Lysobacterales; family Lysobacteraceae; genus Stenotrophomonas; species Stenotrophomonas pictorum. Next base: position 57,101 of record NZ_LLXS01000010.1, read on the forward strand.
GTCGCCTTCCTTGAACTTGATTTCCTTCAGCACGCCATCAACCGGTGCCGGCACTTCCAGCACGACCTTGTCGGTTTCCAGGTCGAGCAGGTTCTCGTCACGCTTGACGGCCTCGCCCAGCTTCTTGTGCCAGGTGGCGATGGTGGCGTCGGAGACGGATTCGGGCAGTACCGGTACTTTGACTTCGGTGGCCATTGGGCGGATTTCCTGGTTGCAGATTCTTGAGAGAAAGGTGGCTTATTCGGCGTAGTTGTCGTCGATCTTGTTGACCAGCGCGTCGGCGAGCAACTGCTGCAGTTCGCGCAGGTGATCGGACATGTGGCCAACAGCAGGCGACGGAGAACGCGGGCGACCGGCATAGTGCAGTGCCTGGCCGTCGGCCACGCATGCCTGCAGGTGGTGCCTGATCTGGTACCACGCACCCTGGTTCATCGGCTCTTCCTGGCACCACACCACGTCGGTGGCCTTGTCGAACTTCTTCAGTTCGGCAGCCAGCGCCGGGCGCGGGAACGGATAGAGCTGTTCGATACGCACGATGGCCACATCGTCCTGGCCACGCTTGGTCTGGTCTTCCAGCAGGTCGTAGTAGACCTTGCCCGAGCACAGCACCACGCGCTTGACCTTCTTGGCGTCGGCGGCGGCGTCACCGATCAGGTGCTGGAACTCGCCGTTGGCCAGTTCGTCCAGGGTCGACACGGCCAGCTTGTGGCGCAGCAGCGACTTGGGCGACATCACCACCAGCGGCTTGCGGGTGTCCATGCGCATCTGGCGACGCAGCATGTGGAATGCCTGGGCCGGGGTCGACGGTACGCAGACCAGCATGTTCTCCAGCGCGCACAGCTGCAGGAAGCGCTCCAGACGCGCGGAGCTGTGTTCCGGACCCTGTCCTTCATAACCGTGCGGCAGCAGCAGCGTCAGGCCGGAGATCCGGCCCCACTTGGCCTCGCCCGAGGCGATGAACTGGTCGATCACCACCTGGGCACCGTTGGCGAAGTCGCCGAACTGGCCCTCCCAGATGCACAGGGTGTTGGGATCGGTGGTGGAGAAGCCGTACTCGTAGGCCATCACCGCTTCTTCGCTGAGCAGCGAATCGATAATGGTGGCCTTTTCCGGCGACTCGACCAGCTGACGCAACGGCAGGTAGTAGCTGTCGGTCTTCTGGTCATGCAGGATCGCATGGCGGTGGGTGAACGTACCGCGGCCGACGTCCTGGCCGACCAGGCGCAGGCCGTGGCCTTCGTCCAGCAGGGTGGCGTAGGCCAGGTTTTCGGCAAAGCCCCAGTCACCCGGGATCTCGCCGGCGGCCATCTTGCGGCGGTCGTCATAGACCTTGGCCACGCGCGAATGCACTTCCACACCCTCAGGAATGGTGTTGATCATCGCGGCCAGCTGGGCCAGCTTGCCCATCTCGACCTTGGTGCTGACCTGGTCGGACAGCTTGCCCGCCAGATACTTGCCCCAATCCACGAACAACTTGCTGGTGGCCGGGGTCTTGCCCACATCGGCCAGTTCGGTGGTCACTTCACCGGCATCGAGCTTGTTGCGATAGCTGTCGACCAGCTCCTTGCCGGCACCGGCCGGGATCACGCCGGCGGCTTCGAGCTGTTCGGCATACAGCTCGCGGGTGGTCTTGTGCTTGCGGATCACCTGGTACATCAGCGGCTGGGTGATCGCCGGCTCATCGGCTTCGTTATGACCCCAACGGCGGTAGCAGATCAGATCGATCACGACGTCCTTGTTGAACTGCTGACGGAAGTCGTACGCCAGCTTGGCGGCAAACACCACCGCTTCCGGATCGTCGCCGTTCACGTGCAGGACCGGTGCGCCGATCATCTTGGCGATATCGGTGCAGTACAGGGTCGAGCGCGAATCGTCGCGGTTGGAGGTGGTGAAGCCCACCTGGTTGTTGACCACGATGTGCATCGTGCCGCCAACGGTGAAACCGCGGGCCTGCGACATCTGGAACAGTTCCATCACCACGCCCTGGCCGGCAAAGGCGGCGTCACCGTGGATCAGGATCGGCATCACCTGCTTGCGCGCGGCATCGCCGCGACGCTCCTGGCGCGAACGCACCGAGCCGGCAACCACCGGGTCGACGATTTCCAGGTGCGACGGGTTGAACGCCAGTGCCAGGTGCACCGGGCCGCCATCGGTGGCGACGTCGGCGGAGAAACCCATGTGGTACTTCACGTCACCGGCGACAGCACGCTCGTCGTGCTCGAACTTGCCTTCGAACTCGTCGAACAGCTTGCGCGGGTTCTTGCCGAGCGTGTTGACCAGCACGTTGAGGCGGCCGCGGTGGGCCATGCCGATGATCACGTCCTTGACGCCATCCTTGCCGGCGCTGCGGATCACGGTGTCCATCATCGGGATCAGCGAATCGCCGCCTTCCAGCGAGAAGCGCTTCTGGCCGACGTACTTGGTGTGCAGGTAACGCTCAAGGCCTTCGGCCGCGGTCAGGCGCTCCAGGGTGCGGCGCCGGGTGTCGGTATCGAGGTTGTAGTTGCCGCCGGCGTTCTCGAGGCGCTGGTAGAGCCACTGGCGCTGCTCGACCTCGGCGATGTGCATGAATTCCGCACCGATCGAGCCGGTATAGGTCGCCTTCAGGCGTGCAACCAGATCGCGCAGCTTCATCCGCGGCTGGCCAGCGACGCCCCCGGTGCTGAACTCGTCGTTGAGGTCCGCGTCGGTCAGGTGGTGGAACGGCAGGCTCAGGTCCGGCGGATTGACCGGCGGGGTCAGGCCCAGCGGATCCAGGCGGGCACCCAGGTGGCCGCGCGAACGGTAAGCGGTGATCAGACGGCCGACGTTGCGCTCACGCTCGTCGCCTGCACCGGCAGCGCCTGCGTTGGACGCGTTTTTTGCGGCTTCGGTGATGAGGGCGATGGCGGCCGAGTGCGGGACATCACCTGCTTCGCGGCCCTTGAAGCCATCGAAGTAGGACTTCCACTTGGGGTCCACACTGTCCGGAGAAACGAGGTACTGCTCGTACAGATCCTCGATATAGGAGGCGTTGCCGCCGGCGAGTTGCGATGACTGCGCAAACTGCTTCAGGAGATTGTCCACGATGGAGTGTCGGATTCGCTTGTGGGGTATGACTCAGGGAAACCGGCGCGTCACATGAACAGGCGCGCACGGGCGTGATCTAACCGCTGAATTATACCCCTGCCGGGACAGGAAGGGGCATTCACACTGTCCCGTGGATTAATGCCAGGCCGCCATTTGTCTTGCCGTGTCTGGCGTCAGACACCGAGGACACGCAGTGCGCTGCAGACGCGCGAACGCTCCCAGATACGCTGGAACAGCTCGTCCTGCTGCCGGGCGCGCGCATCGTTGGCCAGGGACAGCTCGCCCTCCAGGCGCTCGCCCATTGGACGAAAGTAGCAGTCGCCATTGTCATTGCCGATACCGGCCGACGCGACGGCGCAATCGACCGGATCGACCGGCTCCCGCAGCTCGAAAACGCTGGGCAGGCGCTGGATCAACGCCGTCAGTGGCGCAGGCAAGGTGGCCAGGTCTCCTTCGGCGAGCAGCAGCTGTACCTGCTTGTCGTGGCGGGCCGTGGCAAAGCGGCGCAGCGCCGCCAGCAGCTGGGGTTGCCCGAGCAGGACCGAGTCGTCACCGCGGATCTGGAGCCGCAACCGCCGGCGCGCGCGATGGATCACGCTGCTGGCGGCGGCCGTCGCTCCGGCCAGATCGGCCACGCGCATGGCGCCATCGAGCCGGCGGCGCATGGTCTGGTGGGTGATGCCGGCCTCTTCGAAGGTATCGCCTTCGGGCAGGAAACCGTTGCGGGCGTAGAAGTCGCGCGCGGTCAGCTGGGCGTGCAGGCTCACCTCGCCCCAGCCGCGGCGGCGGGCCTCGGCGACCAGGGCTTCGAGCAGGGCGTCGCCGACGCCGTTGCCGCGGGCGCCGGCCACGACCGCCATGCGTCCGATCCGGCGCTCGGGCGTCAGCCGGCCGGTACCGATGGGCTGGCCATCGGCATCGCGCGCCAGCACGTGATGGCTGAGCGGGTCCAGCGCATCGACCTCCAGCTCCACCGGTACCTGCTGTTCAATCACGAACACGGCATGCCGCACGCCATGCAGCGCGGCCTGCTGGGTGGCGTAGTCGGCGGTTTCGATATGGAAACTGGGGGCGGGGATCATGCTGCGGGGGTATCCGTGTCGTCGTTGTCGCAGATCACCACGACCTCGACCCCGTCTTCGCTGACATTGACGGTCTGGATGTCGGCCTGGGCCGGCTCGCCTTCGGCGGCCTGGGTGTACTCGAACACCTCGATCTCGACTTCCGGCGCGTCGTGGTCGTCGTCGGCGTCATTGTCGCTGTCGTCCAGTTCTTCGGCAGCGGCCTGCAAACGGGCGAGCGTCTCCACATCCAGCAGCTGGAAGTAGCCGCCGGCCAGCAGCTCCAGCATGGCGCTGCGGCCCTTGGCCGAGAGCTTGCGGTAGGCGGTGGCGTCGATGTGTTCGGCGGCGGCCAAGGTCTGCGCGTCCTTCACCGACAGCGGAAATTCGCGGCCGGAGCAGTACAGCGTGCCGCCCCGGGTGGCACGGCGCCAGGCCAGACGGGCCCACGGGTGGCGCTCCAGCTCGCCGCCACGGGCCAGTTCGGCTTCCACCTCTTCCAGCGGGCGCGGTGCCTGTGAGGGCAGGATGTCGCCGGCCGAGCGGTAGGTGGTGATGAAGCGGCCGAACCAGTCGCCGAGGCGGTCCGGATCGTTCATCCGCAGCGCGTTGAGCGCGGTGACCACCCGCTTCATCGCCGCCGCATCGATCTCGTTGGGGTCTTCGGGCAGCTTCAGGTCCGGATCCTGGAAGCGGATGGATTCATCGGCATTGGCCACCAGGTCATCCAGCCAGTCGCTGATCAGCTCGGCCGATGACGGTGCGCGCATGCCGAAGGAGTAGGTCAGGCAAGGGTCTTCGGCCACGCCGTTGTGCGGCACATTCGGCGGCAGGTAGAGCATGTCACCGGGCGCCAGCACCCAGTCGTGGCTGGCCTTGAACTTCTTGAGCAGCTTCAGCTCCACGTCCGGACGGAAATCCAGCGGCGGGCGCTTGCCCTTGGTCGATTCGCTGGCGTCGATCTGCCAGCGGCGGTGGCCGTAGCCCTGCAGCAGGAACACGTCGTACTGGTCGACATGGGCGCCGACCGAGCCGCCGGTGGCGGCGAAGCTGATCATCACGTCATCCATGCGCCAGCGCGGCAGGAAATCGAAGTGGGCCAGCAGCGCGCGCACGTCCGGGTCCCACTTGTCCACGTCCTGCACCAGCAGGGTCCAGTCGTGGTCGGGCATGCCCGGGAACTCATCTTCCTGGAACGGGCCGGTACGCACGGTCCAGCCGTCGGTGGCGCGGTCGTGGTTGATCAGCCGTGCCAGCGCGCCGTCCTCGCAGGCCAGACCGGCCAGATCGTCCGGCGAGACCGGGCTCTGGAAATCCGGGAAGGCACCGCGGATCAGCAGCGGACGCTTCTGCCAGTAGTCGCGCAGGAAGGTGGCCGGGGCCATGCCCAGCGGCTGGCCCGGCTTGGCCTGGACTTCGATCGGATAGGTCTTGTTCTTGCGTGCAGCCATGGGAAATCCTTGCAGCGTGGAAGCGGAGTTGCGGGCGCCAGATGCGCGCAGGCCGCTATTGTCCCCTTGTTGGCGCCAAACCGCACGACTGCCGGCGCGAAGTCAGGCCGGCGCGCGGGCGATCCCGTCATGGCCGTCACCGGTGAATGGCAGCGGGCACCGGCGATGATCGGAGGGATCGGCCGTGGTCACGAGGCGGCCCCAGGCGGTTTCGCGTATCCCGGTTTCCGGGCGCATTCCGGCCGCTTCGGCTCGGGCCAGTGCCGGCTCCAACAGTGGTACCACCACATCCAGGTGCAGAGGCGTCCAGTGACACCCGCAGTGGCGGGGCTGGCCGGCGGCCGCATCGCCGCCCGCCCGAGGGGCCAGCCGCCACAGCGGGGCCTCGGCGCCGAGCAGTTCGACTCCGGGCATCGCCGATGCGTCGGCCGGGGCGCCGCCCGATCGCCGCGCAGTAGCAGACCGGGACGGCGGCCAGGTCGGGCACATCCAGGTTGATCCGCAGTTCCCTTGAGACCTGGACTGCCAGCATAGGCGTGCACCATCGCCCCGGGGCCGCGCGGTTTCACGATGCGGGGCTGCGGGCAGGCGCCAGATGGCAGAAGAGCCGGCAGTGCCGGCTCCTCTGGGGTTCGCTCAGGTGATCAGGACTCAGATCGCCTTGGCCAGCTGTGCGGCCAGGCCGGCATAGCCGCCCGGGGTCAGCTCGCGCAGGCGCTGCTTGGCCTCGGCCGGCAGCTCCAGCGAGTCAATGAACGCGCGCATGGAATCGGCGGTGATGCCGTGGCCGCGGGTCAGGGCCTTGAGCTGCTCGTAGGGATTGGACAGGCCGTGACGGCGCATCACCGTCTGCACGGCTTCGGCCAGCACTTCCCAGGCCGCATCCAGATCGGCATCCAGACGCTCCGGGTTCACGGTCAGCTTGCCCAGGCCCTTGGCCAGTGAGTCCAGCGCGATCTGGCTGTGGCCGAAGGCGGTGCCGACCGCACGCAACACAGTGGAGTCGGTCAGGTCGCGCTGCCAGCGGCTGATCGGCAGCTTGGCGGAAAAGTGCTCGAACAGCGCGTTGGCGATGCCGAAATTGCCCTCGGCGTTCTCGAAGTCGATCGGGTTGACCTTGTGCGGCATGGTCGAGGAGCCGACTTCGCCTTCCTTGAGCTTCTGCTTGAAATAACCCAGCGAGATGTAGCCCCAGATGTCGCGGGCCAGGTCGATCAGGATGGTGTTGGCGCGACGGGCGGCGTCGCCGATCTCGGCCACGTTGTCGTGCGGCTCGATCTGGGTGGTGTAGGGGTTGAACACCAGCCCCAGCGAGGTGACGAACGCTTCGGCGAAGGCCGGCCAGTCGACATCCGGGTAGGACACGACATGGGCGTTGTAGTTGCCGACGGCGCCATTGATCTTGCCGGTCAGCTCGACCGCACCGATCTGCTTGATCTGCCGTTCCAGGCGGGCGACGACATTGGCCATTTCCTTGCCCAGGGTGGTCGGCGAGGCGGTCTGGCCGTGGGTGCGCGAGAGCATCGGCTGTTCGGCCTGGGCATGGGCCAGCTGGCGCAGCGTGGCGGCGATGCCGCTGTAGGCCGGCACGATCACCTTGTCGCGGGCTTCAGCCAGCATCAGGCCGTAGGACAGGTTGTTGATGTCCTCGCTGGTGCAGGCGAAGTGCACGAACTCCAGTGCCGGCGCCAGCTCGGCGTCGTCCTTGAGCTGTTCCTTGATGAAGTACTCCACGGCCTTGACGTCGTGGTTGGTGGTGCGCTCGATTTCCTTGACGCGGGCGGCATTCTCAACCGAGAAACCCTCGGCCAGTGCACGCAGCCTGGCCTTGCCGGCGGCGCTGAAATCGGCCAGTTCGCTGATGCCCGGTTCGGCACCCAGCGCCAGCAGCCACTCGATCTCGACCTTGACGCGGGCCTTGATCAGGCCGTATTCGGAGAAGATCGGACGCAGCGCGTCGACCTTGCCGGCATAACGGCCGTCAAGCGGGGACAGGGCGAGCAGGGTGGCTTCTTGGCGGGACGTATCCGTCATGGCGGCAGGCGTTGGGCAGTGGCGGGGGCGCATATTCTACGCCGACGACGGCGGCAGGCTGTGCCACGGGCGGCGCCGCAAACGAATTCCTCGCAGGTGATGGGCTAGATTGCCGCTGCAAGGCGGGACCGGAGTTGCCGCCGGAATGTCGATCTGTTGGAGGAATCCTATGAAGATGCGTGTCGAGCACGACAGCATGGGCGAGCTGCAGGTGCCGGCGGAGGCGCTGTGGGGGGCGCAGACCCAGCGTGCGGTGGAGAATTTCCCGGTGTCCGGGCAACGCATGCCGCGGGCCTTCATCCGGGCACTGGGGCTGATCAAAGGCGCGGCGGCCGAGGTCAACGCCGGCTTGGGGCTGCTGCCCAAGGGCGTGGCCAAGGCAATCCAGTCGGCGGCGGCCGAGGTGGCTGCCGGCATGCATGACGCGCACTTCCCGATCGACGTGTACCAGACCGGCTCGGGCACCTCCTCGAACATGAATGCCAACGAGGTCATCGCCACCTTGGCCAACGCCAGCGGCAGGGCCGGCAAGACGGTGGTGCACCCCAATGACCACGTCAATCTGGGGCAGAGTTCCAATGATGTGATTCCCACCGCGATCCGTGTCTCGGCGCAGCTGGCCACGGTCGAAGACCTGTTGCCGGCGCTCAAGCACCTGCGCCGCATCATCGACAGGCGTGCCCGCGGACTGGGCAAGGTGGTCAAGACCGGGCGCACGCATCTGATGGATGCGATGCCGCTGACCTTTGCCCAGGAGTTCGGCGCGTGGTCCGCGCAGCTGGCCTCGGCTGAAGGACGCATCGAGGACGCCCTGAAGCGGCTGCGCCGGCTGCCGCTGGGCGGCACCGCGATCGGCACCGGCATCAATGCCGATCCGCGCTTCGGCGGCAAGGTGGCCAAGGCGCTGTCGACCGCGACGAAGAAGAAGTTCGACAGTGCCGCCAACAAGTTCGAAGGACTGGCCGCGCAGGACGACGCGGTGGAGCTGTCCGGCCAGTTCAATGCGTTGGCGGTGGCGCTGATCAAGATCGCCAATGACCTGCGCTGGATGAACGCCGGGCCGCTGGCCGGGCTGGGCGAGGTGGAGTTGCCGGCGCTGCAGCCGGGCAGTTCGATCATGCCGGGCAAGGTCAATCCGGTGATTCCCGAAGCCACCGTGATGGCCGCGGCGCAGGTGATCGGCCACCACACTGCCATCACCATTGCCGGGCAGAGCGGCAACTTCCAGTTGAACGTGACCCTGCCGCTGATCGCAGCCAACCTGCTGGATTCGATCCAGCTGCTGTCCAGCGTGATGAACCTGCTGGCCGACAAGGTGATCGCCGGGCTGGTGGTCAAGCAGGAGCGGGTGCGTGAGGCGCTGGCCCGCAACCCGATCCTGGTGACCGCGTTGAACCCGATCATCGGCTACGAGAAGGCCGCGGCGATCGCAAAACGGGCCTACAAGGAGCAGCGCCCGGTGCTGGAGGTGGCAGTGGAGGACAGCGGCCTGTCCGAGACCGAGCTCAAGCGGCTGCTGGACCCGGCGGCGCTGACCCTGGGCGGCATCCACGGCGGCTGAGGCGGGCAGCTCAGGCCGGGCAACCGGCCGGGCATGAAAAAGGCGGGCATCTGCCCGCCTTGGCGCTGGAGCCGGAAGGGCGCGTGGTCAGCGCAGCGCGCGCGGGTTGGCCAGCGCCTCGCTGTACTGCTTGAACTCGGGTATATGTTCGGCCAGATCGGCCGGGAACGGTTCCTGCCCCGGCGGGATCACGATCGGCAGGGTGCGCTCGCCCGGCTTGCTGGCCGGCGTGGCGTCCACCAGTGTGTTCTGGCGCAGGATCTGCAGTTTGACGAAACCGGTCTGCAGGATCTGCTGTTGTTCGGGCATCAGCGGGATGGCGATGTCATCCACGCGCAAGCCGCCATCGGGCTGGATGTCGAGATTGGGATAGGGGGCGCGACGCAACGCGATACGGTCATCGGTCACTTCCATCTTCGGTTTGCTGCGCTCGACGCGGTGCGCAGCGTATTCGGCGCGGTCGCCACAAGCGGAGAGCAGGGAAACCATGGCCGCCAGGGCCAACAACAGCAGCTTGTTCATGAGAGGGCAAGGCGTGGGGCAGGGGGCGGCAGTTTACCGCCCCGCTGCCAATGCGGCTTACGGAGCTGAGAACTCACCGTTACTGCGGCAATCGTCGATATCGCTCTGGTCCATCTTCGCGTACGGGGCGAACTGGGGTACGGCGGCGGCCAGCTTCTGCTGGGTGGCCATCAGTGCGGGCAACTGGTCGCAGATCAGCTGCGCCTGCTGTTTCAGCTTGTCGGCTTCGGCATTGATCCGGGCTTCGACCTGTCCACTATTGCCGCTGAAAATGCCCTTGATCGCTTCCCCGGCGGCATTGACGCCGAGGTTGGCGCCGGCTATGCCGACATCGATACCGGCTTCGGCCACTTTGACCATCTGCGCGCGGTACTGCATCACCAGTGCCTGCTGCCCGGCATCGAGCGGTACGGCAGTACCGTTGATCAGCAGCTCGCCGCTGGGCGAGATCTCGACCTTGGCGCCGCCGTCCTTGGAAATGCTGATGTTGCCTTCGGCCAGCTTCTTGCGGGCTTCATCGGTAGCAGCGCGGACCTTCTGGCCAAGCGCTGTATCGGTGCCCGGAGCACCGGTCTGGGGGCGTTCACCGCAGGCGGCCAGCGGCAGGGCCAGAACCAGGGCGAACAGGGGGGCGACAGGAATTTTCATGAGGTGCTTTCCGTTGCGGTTGGGAATGTCAGCGTTTTTTTGGCAGATCGACCGTGCCAGAAACGCCACTGTGACGGATCGAACCGCTGCCCACGCGTTGCACGCGCAGGCTGGCGGCGTTGTGGACGTCAGCATCGCCCGAGCCGATCGCGCCCAGGCTGACGCCGCCGCGGGTGTCACGTACCTCGATATCGCCCGAGCCAAGGCTTTCGATGGTCACCGCGCCCTGTACGCCGCGCAGCTCCAGGTCGCCCGAGCCGATGCTTCCGACCCGTGCATCGCCGCGGACGCCGTGGATCCGGGCGTCACCCGAGCCCAGTGACAGCAGGTACAGGGCGCCGACGTTGTCGAACTGGATATCACCGGAGCCGACCGCCGCGGTGGCCAGGCCCTTGATGTCGCGGGCGCTGACATCGCCGGAGCCGACATCGGCGCTCATCGAGCGCGCGCCGGCCAACGTGGCGTCACCCGAGCCGACCTTGAGCTGTACCAGGATGTTGTCCGGCACGGTGCCGGTCAGGTCCAGATAGGCGTAGGTGCTGCCGCTGAAGTTGATATTCAGGCCCTGGCTTTCGCGCTTGAGGGTGACCACCAGCTTGTCGCCCACCCTGCGCTGGGTCAGCGACAGCTGACCCAGCAGATCCTGGGTCGAGGCGCAGGCGCGACCGCTCAGCGCGGCGCTGGCGCCGGGGCTGGCCTGCAGCTTCAAGTCGTGGCTGTTGACTTCAAATACCACGGCTTTGGCGCCGGCCAGCTCCAGCTCCAAGGCCTGTGGCTGGCTGAACTTGCAGTGCTCCCCGGCAATGGCGCTGGCGGGCAGCAGGGCCAGGGCGAACAGGAGGGGTTTGATGTTCATCTCGGTTCCTTGCGATGGCGGAAGGCGGTTCAGATGTCGTCGCGGCGCTGGCGCAGCCAGATCGCCAGAACGATGAAGGCGATGCCGACAACGGCGCCAATCCACAGCTGCGGGCTGACCAGCGTCGTGAACTGGTCGGCTGGAGTAAGGCCATGTAGCACCGATTGCAGCGATTGCCCGCCGTTGAGGTCAGCCTTGTAGGCCATCTCGATACCCGGTACGGTGCCCAGCAGCAGGCGGCCGACCACATGGGCCCAGAACCAGCCGGCATTCATGTCAAACAGCTTCATCAGGCCGAACCAGCTGACCACCACGCCGGCGAACACCGGCAACATCACCGCCCACAGGAACGGCTTGCTCTTGGCCCAGGACGAACAGAGCAGCAGCCAGCCAGCGGTAGGCAGCGCCCAAAGTGCATAGACCGGGATCCAGGCGAACATGCCACCGATGAGGGTCAGCGGGCTGGCTGGCCCCCAGATCAGGGTCATCGGGCTGCCGCCATGGGCCAGCGCCACCAAGCTGATCATCAGCAGGAAGCCCAGCATGGTGAGGATGCCAGCGATCACCGCCAACACCGGTGCCACGACCAGCGCGCTGAACAGCTTGGAGAGTACGGTCTGTGTATCGGACAGTGGCATCGACTTCCAGAAAAGCACACTGCGATCGCGGCGGTCGTCGTACAGCGCGCCCAGACAGTAGAAGAACACCACGAAGCCGAGCACGATAAACGGCCACGCCGAGCTGAGCACCAGGGTGAAGTTCATGCCTTCGGCCCACTTGGTCATGTCGGCGGGCGACATCTGTGTGGTCAGCAGCTTCAGGTCCAGACCATTGACGTTCACGCCATTGATATGGAGATCGCCATTGTCCGCGGCGCGGTTGGCCGCCCACAGTCCGGCGACGATCGCCATCAGCGACAGCAGCAGGGACACACCGCCGGCAATCAGCGGCGCCCACAGGAAGCCGCCGCGGTTTTCCCAGTATTCGCGCTTGAGCAGCCACTTGAACTTGCCCAGCGGGGTGATGTGGTGAACGGCGTTCATGCGTAGGTTCCCTTCATGATGGCCACGAACAGGTCGGCCAGGCCCGGGTTGCGGGTTTCGCCCAGGGCGGTGACACGGCTGCGCTCGACGTTGTCATACAGCAGCACGGTTTTGCCGAACGGCAGGGCGCGCTCGTCGATCGGGCCCAGTGCGCGGGCGGCCTCCAGCGTGTCGGCCGAGGCCAGCAGCTCGGTGTAGCGCCCGGCCATCGATTCCATGTCGGCGGCGAGCACGATCCTGCCATCGCGGATGAACAGCACGTCGGTGAGGATGTGTTCGATCTCCTCCACCTGGTGGGTGGTGATGATGATCGTCTTCTGCTCGTCGAAATAATCTTCCAGCAGGCGCTGGTAGAACTCCTTGCGGTACAGGATGTCCAGACCCAGGGTCGGTTCGTCCAGCACCAGCACCTTGGCGTCGATGGCCATCACCAGCGCCAGGTGCAACTGCACCACCATGCCTTTGGACAGCTCGCGCACCCGCTGCCTGGGCTGCAGTTTGGTGTTGGCCAGAAAGCGCTCGCAGCGGGCGCGGTCAAAGCGCGGATGCACGCCGGCGACGAAGTCGATGGCTTCCCTGACCCGGATCCAGCGCGGCAGCACGGCCACGTCGGCGATGAAGCAGACATCGTTCATCAGCGCGTTGCGCTGGGTGCGCGGGTCCATGCCCAGCACGCGCAGTTCGCCTTCGAACGGGGTCAGCCCGAGCAGGGCCTTCAGCGCCGTGGTCTTGCCGGCGCCGTTGGGGCCGATCAGGCCGACGATGCGGCCCGGTTCGATGGAGAAGCTAGCGTTGTCCAGTGCCGGCTTCTTCTTGTAGGCCTTGCGCAGGCCGGTGGCGGAAACGACCGGTTCAGTAACGGCATTCATAGCGTGGTCCCCGATGGCAGCAGATCTTCCAAGGTCAGCCCCAGACGCTGGATACGCTCCAGGACCGCGGGCCATTCGTCTTTGAGAAAACGTTCGCGCTCGTTGCCACGCAGCTTCAGCGCGGCTTCCTCGGTCATGAACATGCCCAGGCCACGGCGCTTCTCGACCAGGTTCTCGTCGGCCAACTCCTGGTAGGCACGCGATACCGTGATCGGGTTGAGCTGGTATTCGGCCGCCACCTGGCGTACCGAGGGCAGGGCATCGCCCGGCTTGAGCAGCCCGTCCAGCATCATCGCGATCACGCGATCCTTCAACTGGCGGTAGATGGGAGCACCATCGCTCCACTGGATATCAGTCATGAGTCAGCTCCGCGGGTTCAGCGACTGTGCGAAGGAGAAGTAGGGCAGTGACAGGCTGGTTCGCATCCGCCTGACCGGCCGCTTCGCTTTGGGAAGGTCATTCGCATCCTGCTCATCACCGGCCGCCTCGGCTGCATAATCCCGGACGTTGGTACGGCCGGTTTCAGGCGCCGCCGAGCAGCCGAGCAACAACAGGGTGCCCGTGGCCATCACTGCCTGGAGTACGTGCCTGCTGCGTTTGATGCTCATCTCGGCTCCCTGTGTAGGGTGGCTGGTGTTGTATGCAACTATAACACCGACACGGCGCCGCGCAACTGTTCTGTCACTAAAATTACGGCCGATACGTATCCATCAGTGCCGATTGCCCAGGAGAAGGATTTTGAAAATTCGCAAAAAGCTGATTTCAATGGTTTTTATGGCGTCGCTTGGCGGTGCGGCGAGTGCCGTTGCCGGGCCGCTGCTGGACCGCGACTACCGCCTGTTGGCGGGAAACAGCGAGGTGAACCTGAATCGGACCTATGGCGGCAAGGTGCTGTTGATCGTCAACACCGCCTCCAAATGCGGCTTCACTCCGCAGTACGAAGGACTGGAGGCGCTGCAGCAGGAGCTGTCGGGGCAGGGATTTGCGGTGCTGGGTTTCCCCTCCAACGACTTCAAGGGTCAGGAACCGGGCACCGAGGCGCAGATCCAGGAGTTCTGCACGCTGACCTATGGCGTGAAATTCCCGATGTTCCAGAAGGTGCATGTGGTCGGCCCGGAAGCTACGCCGCTGTACCGGGACCTGACCCGCGCCACCGGCGTGGCGCCGGGCTGGAATTTCCACAAGTATCTGGTGTCGCGCGACGGGCGGGTGGTCGCCCAGTTCCCGAGCAAGGTGCGCCCGGATGATCCGGCGCTGCGTGCGGCGATCGAACGCGAGCTGGCGGCACCCGTGCCGCGGCGTTGAGGCGCCTCGACATATCCAGCGTGCGTGCGACAATGTCGCCCCTTGCGCCGACCGCGGCGTTTGTTCACTTCCAGGAAAGCAGCGAATGAAGATGGGAAAGCGCGGCGCCGTGGCGTCGCTTCTGATTCTGGCGATGGCGGCACCGGGTGTCGTGATGTCGCAACAACCTGCCGCCCCGGCGGCTACCAAGGAGAAGTCTGTTTTGACCTCGGATCGTGAAAAAGTCGGTTACGCCATCGGCATCGACGTTGCCAGCTCGTTTGAGCCCATCGCTTCGGAAGTCGACATTGCGGCACTGCGTCGTGGCATCGAGAACGCATTTGCCGGCGGCCAGCCGCTGCTCTCGCAGGAAGAGGCCCAGCAGACCGACCAGGCGCTGCGCACCGTGATGATGGCCCGTTCCGGCCAGCAGGTGCCGGGTATGGCGCCGGGCAGCCAGCCGCCGTCGGTGGACAAGGAAAAAGTCGGCCTGATGCTGGGCAGCTATGCGGTGGGCCCGTCGCTGGCGCCGATCCAGAAGGAAATCGACCTGGACTCGGTGTTCCAGGCCATCACCACCGTGTTCAGCAAGGGCACGCCGCTGATGGACCGCCAGCAGGCGCAGGCCATGCTGCAGGCTTTCAGCACTGCCAAGCAGGCCGCTTCGGCCGGCAAGAACCGTGAAGAAGGCAATGCCTTCCTCGCCAAGAACAAGACCCAGCCGGGCGTGGTGACCACCGCCTCGGGCCTGCAGTACCAGGTGATCCGCCCGGGCAGCGGCGAGCGTCCGGTCCCGACCAGCCGCGTGCGCGTGAACTACGAAGGCAAGCTGCTGGACGGCACCGTGTTCGACAGCAGCTACCAGCGTGGCGAGCCGGTGGATTTCGGCCTGAACCAGGTCATCAAGGGCTGGACCGAAGGCGTGTCGCTGATGCCGGTCGGTGCCAAGTACCGTTTCTGGATCCCGTCGGAGCTGGCTTACGGCAGCGCCGGTACCCCGGGTGGCCCGATCGGTCCTGACGCGGCGTTGACGTTTGACGTGGAACTGCTGGGTATTCTGCAGTAACACAGCCACGGAGTTCCCGCTGCCATGCGCGTCGCGATGTTCGGTACAGGCTATGTCGGTCTCGTCACCGGAGCCTGTCTGGCCGAGGTCGGTCATGACGTGGTCTGTGTCGATATCGACCAGGCCAAGATCGATGGTCTGAACCGTGGCGTCATCCCGATCTACGAACCGGGATTGGCGCCACTGGTGCAGGCCAACCACGCCGCCGGGCGGCTGGCCTTCACCACCGAAGCGGCCGGCGCCATCGCCCATGCTCAGGTGATCTTCATTGCAGTCGGCACCCCGCCCGATGAGGACGGCAGTGCCGACCTGCAATATGTGCTGGCCGTGGCCCGCACGATCGGTCGCCACCTGGACCATCCGGCAGTGGTGGTCAACAAGTCGACGGTGCCGGTCGGTACCGCCGACAAGGTCCGCGCGGTGATCGCCGAGGAGTTTTCCGCCCGCGGCGCCCGGGTCGCCTTTGATGTGGTCTCCAACCCGGAGTTCCTCAAGGAAGGCGATGCGGTGGCCGACTGCCTGCGGCCGGACCGGATCATCATCGGTGCGGACGATGCGCGCGCGGTGACCGTCCTGCGCCGTCTGTATGCCCCGTTCAACCGCAAGCGCGACCGTGTGGTGGAGATGGATGTGCGTTCGGCCGAGCTGACCAAGTACGCGGCCAACGCGATGCTGGCGACCAAGATCAGCTTCATGAATGAGATCGCCAATATCGCCGAGCGCGTGGGGGCGGATATCGAACAGGTCCGCCAGGGCATCGGTTCGGACCCGCGCATCGGCTGGCACTTCATCTATCCCGGCGCCGGTTACGGCGGCTCCTGCTTTCCCAAGGATGTGCAGGCGCTGGCGCGCACCGCCGCCCAGCACGGGCATACGCCCCGGCTGCTGGAGGCGGTGGAAGCGGTCAACGAGGCGCAGAAGGGCCACCTGTTCACCCTGATCCAGCGCCATTACGACCGGGGCGAGGATGAAGGCGTGCGGGGCAAGACGTTTGCGGTATGGGGCCTGGCGTTCAAGCCCAATACCGATGACATGCGCGCCGCCCCCAGCCGGCGGCTGCTGGCGCAGTTGTGGGAGGCCGGCGCGCGGGTGCGAGCCTATGATCCCGAGGCGATGGGCGAAGCCCGTCGTGTTTTCGGTGAGCGCAAGGATCTGATGTTGTGCGAGTCCGCGTTCGAGGCACTGGAAGGTGCCGACGCGCTGATCGTGGTCACCGAGTGGAAGCAGTTCCGCAGCCCCGATTTTGTCCGTCTGCGCGAGGCGCTCGGGGATGCGGTGGTGTTCGATGGGCGCAATCTGTACGACCCGCAGGAAATAGAGGCCGCAGGCCTCGCTTATTACGGCATTGGCCGAGGACGTTCCCTGCATGCATGAGTTTTCCCCGAACGAGCGCGAACAAGCGCTCGAAGCCCGTCTGGTTGAGCTGGAAATGCGGGTCTCCTTCCAGGAGCAGGCACTGGCCGAAATGAGCGAAGCCCTGGCCGATGCCCGCATGCAGGGCTCGCGCAACGCCGACCTGCTGCGGCACCTGCTGGACGATCTGGGCAAGGTGCGTACCGCGCTCTATGCCGATGCCGCCGACGAACCACCGCCCCCGCATTACTGACGGTTACCTATGAGCGACACACTCCGCGACCAGCTCCTCGGGCTGGGCTTCAAATCTGCGCCCAAGCCGGAGCGCAAACCCGATCAACGCCGCGATGGCCGTCCGCACGGCAAGTCGGGCGGTCGTCCGTCTGCCGCTGCCGGCGCTCCCAAAGCAGGGCAGGGCAAGCCCGGCCAGGGCCGGCCGCAGGGCGCGCGCAAGCCGCGCTCGCAGGAAGACATCGATCTGGCCAAGGCCTACGCCATCCGTGCCCAGCGCGAGAAGGACGAGCGCATCGAGGCCGAGCGCCGGAAGCAGGAAGAAGCCCGCCTGCGCCGCGAAGCCCGCGCCAGGCTCGACGAGCTGATCAAGGACAAGGGACTGAACGATCCTGAGGCCGATATCGCCCGGCACTTCGAGTACGGCGGCAAGATCAAGCGCATCTATGTCAATGCCGACCAGCTCAAGGCGCTCAATGCCGGCGAGCTGGGGGTGTTGCAGCAGAACGGTCGCTACCTGCTGGTCACCGCGGCGGTCCTGGCCGAGGCCGAGCAGGTGTTCGCGCCCTCGGTGGCGCTGAAGATCGACCCGAACGCGCCGGCCGAAGCCGATCCGTATGCCGATCCGATGTACCAGGTGCCGGACGACCTGGTCTGGTAAAGCGGTTCCGGCCGCCTCGGTGTGACAGAAAAGACAGGCCGCTGGCCTGTCTTTTTCCATGTGCGGCGTCGGCTACGGTTTGGGGCGCGGCTCGCCTCGAGGCTGACGATCCGCACCGGCAACAGGCGCAGTGGCCCTGCAAGCGACTCGCCTCCGCGGCGGACGGCGCTTCCTGCGTGGGGAATGGCTGCCTGCACAGGTATCTGCTAGCCCGCGGCCCGCCGGGCCTGTCGGGAGGGCGGCAGCCAGTACAGCGCGATCAGCGCGCCGGCCAGGGCGAAGCCGCCACCGACGAGGAAGGCGACCTTGCCATCGCCGAAGCGCCACAGCTGGCCGGCGATCAGCGCGCCCAGCACGCCGCCCAGTCCCGAGGAGAAGCCGTAGAACAGGCCCTGGCCGTGGCCGTTGAGCTGGCCGGGGAAGTAGCGCGCCAGCAGTTGCATGGCCGAGGCAAAGAACGCGGCAAAGCCCAGGCAATGGGTGGCCTGGGCGACGAGCATCACCGGGATGTTCTCCGGCCACAGCGCGGTGGCCCACCAGCGCAGGGCGGCGCTGGCCATGGAAATGATCAGCAGCCAGCTGGCGTCCCAGCGGCGGAAGAAGCGCGAGATCAGGAAGAACACAGCCACCTCGAACACCACGCCTACCGTCCACATCAGCCCCAGCAACGAGGTGCTGTAGCCGTGCTGGTCCATGTAGAGCGAGAAGAACGTGTAGTAGGGGCCGAACGAGAGCTGTTCGAGGAACGCGGCGACGAAGAACGCCAGTACCGGCTTCTGCCGGACGATGGCCCAGAAACCGCCCTCGGTGTGGGTGCCGCCGGGGATGTCGCGGGCGTAGCGGTTGAGGAAGGCCGAGCCGATCATCAGCGCGAACAGCGGCAGCATCAGCCACGGCAGCTTGCCGGCGCCATGGTGTTCGATCAGCCAGCCGAAGCTGGTGACCACGGCGATGAAGCCGAACGAGCCCCACACGCGGATCAGGCCGTAGCGGTGGCTGTCACTGCCCAGATGGGTGATGGTGATCGATTCGAACTGCGGCATCACCGCGTTGTAGAAGAAGCAGAACGCGATCATCACCGCGTACATCGACCACTGCGGCGCGGGAAACAGGAAGGCGGCGAAGCTGAGCAGGGTCAGCACGCAGCCGATCCGCAGCCAGCGGATCGGCCGTGGCGAGGCCGCCGCCAGCGAGGTCCAAGTGCTGGGCGCGACCACCCGGGTGGCATACCACAGGCTCATCATCACGCTGATGGCGGTGACACTCATCCCGCGCGACTGCAGGTACAGGCTCCAGTACGGGGTGAACGCGCCGAGGGCGGCGTAATAGAAGAAATAGAAGCTCGACAGCCGTGCGGTGGGCACGGATGGGCGTGGCAGGGAAGCGGCGGTCATCACAAGGCGCCAGCGGCGCGGGTGGGGGCGGGGGCGCGGCTGAGCCGCGCCGGCTATTGTGCCTTGTGCCCGTCTCCGCGGGCAGCAGCGCGGTCACCTTTTGGCGGGTGACCGCTCAGCAGGCATCCGTCTCAACGCGTTTGGCCGGCATCCCAGGCAGCCACTTTGGCCTTGGCCTCGGTCAGCAGCGCGTCCAGCGCGGCGCGGTCGAGCACCTGGCCGCGCAGGATCACCGTGTCGATGGCGCGGGTGGCCTCGATGTCCTGCAGCGGGTTGCGCTCCAGCAGCACCAGGTCGGCGGCCTTGCCTGCTTCCACCGCGCCGTAGCGGTGCAGCGTGCCGAACCATTGCGGGCCGGCGCGGGTGGCCGCGACCAGCGCCTGCTGCGGAGTCAGGCCTTCGCGCACGTACAGCTTCAGCTCGTTGTGCAGGCCGATGCCCGGGTAGTTGTAGGAGTTGAGGAAGCCCGCGTCGGTGCCGGCCATGATGTTCACCCCGGCCTGCTGCAGCATCGGTAGCACCTTGGCGACCTCCGCATAGCCCTCGTGGCGGGCCTGGATCTGCGCCGGCGTGGCCTTGGCCGCGCGCTCCACGCGCCATTCGTAGGTCTTGCGCAGGCCCGGGCCGATGTAGGCCAGGTAGGCGTCGTTGTCGTGCGGCTCGCTGTCGAGGAAGTCGAGGATGCGGCCACCGTCCAGCGTCGGCGTGACCGCGACACCCAGCGCGGCGAAGCGACGGTAGGCGGCCATGGCGGTATCGCGGTCGAAACCGGCCGACAGGCGGCGGTTGGCCTCGGCACGGTCGATGCGGCCGGCGGCGAAATCCGCGGCGATGGCCGCCTCCTCCTTCACGCCGGCCTTGAACGCATAGTCCAGGTGTTCGATCGAGCTGATGCCGGCATCCACGGCCTGGCCCACGGTCAGCGCCATCGGGATGTGCCCGGAAGTGCGCAGACCGCGCTTTTTGGCTTCGCTCAGCGCGTACAGGAACAGCTCCGGGGACAGCGTGCTGTCGGTGATCTTGACGAAGTCCACCTGGTCGCGCTGCTCGCGGTCCAAGGCGGCGTCCACGCCGGCCTCATCGCCGGCTTCGAGTGTGCCTTTCCAGACCGGCTTGAGTCCCTCGATCTTGGCACCGGAAGTGAACAGCTGCGGCCCGAACAGCTGCCCGTTGGCGATCTGCCCGCGCCAGGACAGCACCTGTTCGGCCAGATCGCCGGAGGCGTCGCGCACGGTGGTGATGCCATGGGCCACGTACAGCGGCAGCAGCGCCTTGTTCTCCTCGATCAGCGCCGGGCCGCCGCCGAAATGCACGTGCATGTCCCACAGGCCGGGGATCAGGTAGCGGTTCTTCGCATCGATGGTCGTGGCGGCGCGCCACTGGCCGGCCAGCGTCTTGTCATCGCCGACGGCGACGATGTCGTCACCGCGGATCACCACCGTCTGGCCGGGGCGGGTGCTGCCGTGTTCGACGTCGACCACGGTGGCGTGGCGGATCAGCACGTCGGCGGTGGAACGTGCCGCCAGTGCGGCGGGCGCGACCGCCAGCAGCAGGCCTGACAGGGCGAGGGAAAGCGTGGTTTTCATCAGCGGTGTCCAGTGGCGTGCGGCGGGCCGCACAGCGGAGTAAAGGGGTCAGTGCGCGCCGGCGGCGACCAGCAGGCGCACGATAGCGGCCTGCTGGCGCTGGCGGGCGCGTTGCAGGGGGGAGATGCCATAGCTGTCGGGAAGGTTCACGTCGGCACCGGCATCGATCAGCATGCGCACGATCTGCTGATGGGCGACGCCGCCATCGCCGAGAATGATCGCCTCCAGCAGCGCGGTCCAGCCAAGCCGGTTGACGTGGTCCACGTCGATGCCGGCCTCGATCAGCGTGCGCACGGTTTCCACATGGCCACGCTCGGCAGCCGGAATCAGCGCGGTACCGCCGTAGCGGTTGGTGCTGCGCAGATCGGCGCCGTGGGCCAGCGTCATCTTCAGGATCTCCACCTGCCCGCTGGCGCCGGCATACAGGTAGGTGGTGTCCTGGATCGAATCCCTGGCATTGACGTCGGCACCGGCTTCCATCAGCAGCCGTGCCGTTCCTATCTGGCGCTGGTGGACGGCGGCCAGCAGCGGGGTGCGGTCTTTTTTGTCGCGGGCGTGAATGTCGGCGCCCTGCGCCAGCAGGCCGCGTACCGTCTCGACGTTGCCGGCTTCGGCCGCCTGGAACAGCTGGCGCGACAGCCCCCTGTCGTCAGCGCCGGCCGCGCACGACGCCAGCATGGCGCTGGCCAGCAACTGGGCGGTGATCCAATGTCGTGCGGACATCGCCGTCTCCTGTCTCTGCGATGTGGCGTGCCGTGGAGCGGGCACCGGGGTGGGGCGCGACGGTTTGCACCGGTTGCGGGTCGATGCTACAAGCCCTTTCACCCATCCAGAAATGAAATGTAACGATGGCTACCAGTGCGAAATCGAATAGATCCCTGTTCGATCTGGATCTGCTGCGGGCACTGGTGACCGTGGCCGACTGCGGTGGTTTCACCGCTGCGGCTGCGCGCCTGCACTCGACCCAGTCCACCATCAGCCAGAAGGTGCGGCGGCTGGAGGAACTGGCCGGGCACCGGTTGTTGGACCGCGGCGTGCGCGATGCGCGACCGACCGATATCGGCGAAACCGTGCTGGGCTATGCGCGGCGGATGCTGGCATTGAACGAGGAGCTGTCCGATGCGCTTTCCGGCGAGGGCGCCACGGCCACGATCCGGCTGGGTGTGCCGGAGGATTTCGCCGGTGGCCGTACCACCCGGCTGCTGGCCGTCTTCAGCCGTGAGCATCCGCAGGTGAAGCTGGAAGTCAGCAGCGGCCTGAGCCGGGCGCTGGGCGACAGCTATGACCGCGGCGAACTCGACCTGGTGCTGCTCAAGCAGCGCCGTGGCAGCCGTGACGGCGTGGCCTGCTGGCCGGAGCCGATGTGCTGGGTCGATGCGGCTTCGGCACCGGCGTTCGCGCAGAACCCGGTGCCGCTGGTGGCGTTTCCGCCGCGCGGGCTGTACCGCGAGGACATGATCGACGCCATCGAGGCGCTCGGGCGCCGCTGGCGGATCAGCTTCACCAGCTCCAGCCTGGGGGGACTGCAGGCGGCGGTCGCTGACGGGCTGGGCATCAGCCTGTTGCCCGCACGCGCGGTAACCGCCGGCCACACGGTGCTGGGACTGGCCAGCGGGCTGCCGCTGATCGACAGCATCGAGCGGGTGCTGCTGCACCGTCCCTCCGCCGGGCCAGAGGTCAAGGCACTGGCGGCGCGGCTGATCCGGATGCTGGGCCAGGAGCAGGACTAGGGGCGGCCTGCGGAGCCGCCGCGCCGCCGGTCATCCAATGGAGGCGCCCTGCGCCCTGCAGGGACGCAGGACGCCAAGCCTCATTCGGGGTCGTAGTCCAGGTTGGAGGCCAACCACCTTTCCACCTGCGCCCGCTCCACGCCCTTGCGCCTGGCGTAATCGTTGACCTGCTCCTTGGATACACGGCCCACCACGAAATACTGGCTCTGCGGGTGGCTGAAGTAGTAGCCCGATACCGCGGCGGTCGGCAGCATGGCGAAGCTTTCAGTCAGCGACATGCCGATCCCTTCGGCGCCGAGCATCGCGAACAGGGTCTGCTTCTCGCTGTGCTCCGGGCAGGCCGGATAGCCAGGAGCCGGGCGGATGCCGCGGTACTTCTCGGCGATCAGGGCCTCGTTGTCGAGCTGCTCGTGGCGGTCATAGCCCCAGAATTCGGTACGTACACGCTGGTGCAGGCGCTCGGCCAGCGCTTCGGCCAGACGGTCAGCCAGGGCCTTGAGCAGGATCGCGTTGTAGTCGTCGTGATCGGCCTCGAAGCGGGCCACGTGCGGCTCGATACCGATGCCGGCGGTGACCGCGAAGGCGCCGATCCAGTCCTGCCGGCCACTGGTTTCCGGGGCGATAAAGTCGGCAAGGCAGAAATCCGGGCGCTCGGCCGGCTTGTCCACCTGCTGGCGCAGGAAGTGCAGGGTGGTGGGTTGTTCGGCGTTGTGGACGATCACATCGTCGCCGCGGCTGTTGGCCGGCCACAGGCCGAACACCGCGCGGGCGGTCAGCCACTTCTCACTGATGATCCGCTCCAGCATGGCGCGGGCATCGCGGTACAGGTCGCTGGCCTGCGGGCCGACGACCTCGTCGGTGAGGATGGCCGGGAACTTGCCGGCCAGCTCCCAGGCCTGGAAGAACGGCGTCCAGTCGATGACCGGCAGCAGGTCCTCCAGCGGGTAGTCGTCGAACACGTGGATACCGGGCTGCGCCGGCACCGCTGGTTCGTACTGTTGCCAGTCGCACTGGAAACGCTGGCCGCGGGCGTGCTCCAGCGACACCAGCCGCTTGGCGTCGCCGCGGTTGCGGTGGCGCTGGCGGATATCGGCGTAGTCGGCGTCATTGGCGGCGACGAAACTGTCGCGCAGTTCGCGCGAGATCAGCGACTGGGCCACGCCGACCGCGCGCGAGGCGTCCTTCACCCACACCGTCGGCGCGTTGTAGAACGGATCGATCTTCAGCGCGGTGTGCGCGCGCGAGGTGGTGGCGCCACCAATCAGCAGCGGCAGCTCGAAGCCCTGGCGCTGCATTTCCCGGGCGACGTGGCTCATCTCCTCCAGTGACGGGGTGATCAGCCCGGACAGGCCGATGATGTCGGCCTGATGCTCACGGGCGGCATCGAGAATCTTCTGCGCCGGCACCATCACGCCCAGGTCCACGACCTCGAAGTTGTTGCAGGCAAGCACTACGCCGACGATGTTCTTGCCGATATCGTGCACGTCACCCTTGACCGTGGCCATGATGATCTTGCCATTGGACTTTGCGGTATCGCCGGTGCGCGCCTTCTCCGCCTCGATATACGGCAGCAGGTAGGCCACGGCCTTTTTCATCACACGGGCGGATTTGACCACCTGCGGCAGGAACATCTTGCCGGCGCCGAACAGGTCCCCGACCACGTTCATGCCATCCATCAGCGGGCCTTCGATCACATCCAGCGGGCGGGTGGATTGCTGGCGGGCGTCTTCGGTATCTTCCTCCACCCAGGCGTCCAGGCCATGCACCAGGGCATGGGCCAGGCGCTCGCGCACCGGCGTGTCACGCCAGGCCAGGTCCTCCACCTTCTTCTCGCCCTTCCTGCCTTTGTAGCGCTCGGCGATTTCCAGCAGCCGTTCGGTACCGTCGCTGCTCCGGTTGAGGATCACATCCTCCACGCGCTCGCGCAGTTCCGGGTCCAGATCGTCGTAGATCGGCATCGCACCGGCGTTGACGATGCCCATGTCCATGCCGGCCCTGATGGCGTGGTACAGGAACACCGAGTGGATCGCCTGGCGCACGGTCTCGTTGCCACGGAAGGAGAACGATACGTTCGACACGCCGCCGGAGACATGGCAGTGCGGCAGGGTCCGCTTGATGATGCGGGTGGCTTCGATGAAGTCGACCGCGTAGTTGTCGTGCTCCTCGATGCCGGTGGCCACGGCAAAGATGTTCGGATCGAAGATGATGTCTTCGGGCGGGAAGCCCACGTCTTCGGTGAGGATGCGGTAGGCGCGCGTGCAGATTTCCACCTTGCGCGCGCAGGTGTCGGCCTGGCCGACTTCGTCGAACGCCATCACCACCGCGGCGGCGCCGTAGCGGCGCACCAGCCGGGCGTGTTCGATGAACGCCGCTTCGCCTTCCTTCAGCGAGATCGAATTGACCACGCTCTTGCCCTGCAGGCATTTGAGCCCGGCCTCGATCACGCTCCACTTGGAGGAGTCGACCATCACCGGAATGCGGGCGATGTCCGGCTCGGACATGATCAGGTTGAGATAGCGGGTCATCGCTTTCTCGGAGTCGATCAGACCCTCGTCCATGTTCACGTCGAGGATCTGCGCGCCGCTGGCGACCTGCTGGCGGGCAACCTCGACCGCTTCCTCGTAACGCTCTTCCTTGATCAGCTTGCGGAACTGGGCGCTGCCGGTGACGTTGGTACGCTCACCGACGTTGATGAACAGCAGGTCCGGGGTGATGACCAGCGGTTCCAGTCCCGACAGCCGGGTATACGGCGGATGGCTCATGCCGCCTGCTCCTGCCGCGACGGCAGCGCACGCGGGGGGAGCCCGGCCACTGCAGCGGCGATGGCGCGGATATGCTCCGGCGAGGTGCCGCAGCAGCCGCCCACCAGGTTCAGCAGCCCGGACTGGGCGAACTCCTTGAGCGTGGTGGCCATTTCTTCCGGGGTCTCGTCGTATTCGCCAAAGGCGTTGGGCAGGCCCGCGTTGGGGTGCGCGCTGACATAGCCGGTGGCGATCTGCGCCAGGGTTTCCACATGCGGGCGCATGTCGGTGGCGCCGAGCGCGCAGTTGAAGCCGATCGACAGCGGCTGGCCGTGCGCGACCGAGGCATAGAACGCCTCGGCCGTCTGCCCGGACAGGGTGCGTCCGGAGGCATCGGTGATGGTGCCGGAGATCATGACCGGCAGGCGGCCGCCGCGCGCCTCGAACACTTCCTCGATCGCGAACAGCGCGGCCTTGGCGTTGAGCGTGTCGAAGATGGTTTCCACCATCAGCGTGTCGGCGCCACCGTCGATCAGGCCTTCGATGGCCTCGCGGTAGGTACCGCGCAACTCGTCGAAGCTGGTGTTGCGGAAACCCGGGTCGTTGACATTGGGGCTGATCGAGGCGGTGCGGCTGGTCGGGCCGAGCACACCGATCACAAAGCGCGGCTTGTCCGGCGTGGTCGCCTCGATGGCATCGCAGCACTGGCGCGCGACCTGCGCGCCGGCCTTGTTCAACTCGTAGACCAGGTGCTCCAGGTGATAGTCGGCCTGGCTGACGGCGGTGGCGTTGAAGGTGTTGGTTTCCAGCAGGTCCGCGCCGGCTTCCAGGTAGGCGGTGTGGATGCCGGCGATCACTTCAGGCCGGGTCAGCAGCAGCAGGTCGTTGTTGCCTTTCAGGTCGTGTTCGCAGCCCGGGCCATGCGCGTGCTGGCTGTCGAAGCCCCCCGCGAAGCGCTCACCGCGGTAGTCGCCTTCTTCCAGACGGTGGCGCTGGATCATCGTGCCCATGGCACCGTCGATGATCAGGATGCGCTGCTCAAGTGCCTGCAGCAGTTTGGCGACACGCTCGGGATGGAGCCAGGGGAGGGAACGCATGGCGTGGGGACTCGCTGTGACGTGATCAGGGTTTGTGGGCGATCAGGGAGATGACTTCGAAATGCGGCGGGCGCTTCTCGCGGGTCACGGTTTCCAGGCTGGAGACTTCCAGTCCGGCCTTTTCGACGAACTTGCGCAGTTCCTTGTCGGTGAAGCCGAGATTGACGTGGCCGTAGGCCTCCACCGCCGCCTTGTGCTCGTGCCGGGCCAGGCTGCACAGCATCAGCCGGCCGCCAGGACGCACGACCCGGGCGCATTCGGCCACGGCCTTGGCCGGCTGGCTGGCGTAGGTCAGCGCGTGCATCAGCACCACCAGATCAAAGCTGCCGTCCTCGAAAGGCAGTTTGTGCATGTCGCCTTCGAGCACTTCGACGTTGGCCAGCTTGCGCAGGCGCTCGCTGGCGGCGGCGACCACGCGGGCGCTGGTGTCGATGCAGACATAACGCTGCGCGTGCGGCGCCAGCAGTTCGGCCAGCACGCCGTCGCCGGAGGCGATATCGAGCACGTCACCGGTTTCCAGCAGCGGCAGCGCGCTGCGCGCCAGCGCTTCCCAGGTGCGGCCAGGCGAGTAATGGCGCTCCATGTCGCCGGCCACACTGTCGGCCCAGTTCTGGTCGGCGGCGCGCATGGCCAGCACCGCAGGCACCCGTTCCGCATCCTGGCGCAGCAACGGATCATCGCTGCCGGTGCTCAGGGCATGCCACAATGCGCGCTGCGCCGGATCCAGCGCGGCCTCGTCGAAGCGGTAATAGGCCGAGACCCCGGCGCGGCGGTCGCGCACCAGCCCGGCTTCCTTCAGGCGCGCCAGATGGGTCGAGACCCGCGGCTGCGCCAGTGTGGTGATGGCCGACAGCTCGGCCACGGTCAGTTCTTCCTGTTCCAGCAGCGTCAGCAGACGCACGCGCGTCGCATCGGCGAACACTTTCAGACGGGTCGACCAGTCTTCTAGATCCATAAATATCTACCTATCGCGATATAGAGATATTTTCTCCTCTCCGCGGGGGCAGGGTCAAGGCGAGGCATAGGCCGCAACCGGGCGCGATGGTTACAATTGCAACCTCGTGAGCCCTGGGAGGGGTGTAGTGGACTTCAGTTTTTCCGACGAACAATTGATGCTGCAGGATGTCGCGCGCCGCATCGCCAAAGAGAAGATCGCCCCCAGTGCCGAGCATTTCGATGCCACCGGCGAGTACCCGCTGGAGAACATCCGCCTGCTCGGCGAGAACGGCCTGATGGGCATCGAGGTGCCGGTCGAGTACGGCGGCTCGGGCATGGACCCGATCTCCAGCGTGCTGGCCATCGTGGAGGTGTCGGCCGCCGATGCCGCCCACGCCACCATCATGTCGGTCAACAACTCGCTGTTCTGCAATGCGGTGCTGGCCTACGGCACCGAGGCGCAGAAGCAGCTGTACGTGCGTGCCATTGCCGAAGGCCGTGAGATCGGCGCCTTCGCGTTGACCGAATCGCAGTCCGGCTCCGATGCCACGGCGATGCGCTGCCGAGCCGTGAAGCAGGCCGACGGCTCGTTCGTGATCAACGGCCAGAAGAGCTGGATCACCTCCGGCCCGGTGGCGCGCTACATCGTGCTGTTTGCGATGACCGATCCGGAACAGGGCGCCCGTGGCATCACCGCGTTCATGATCGACACCACCAAGCCGGGCTTCGGTCGCGGCAAGACCGAGCCGAAGCTGGGCGTGCGCGCCTCGGCAACCTGCGAGATCGAGTTCCAGGACTACGTGGCCACTGCCGACGAGGTGATCGGCCAGGAAGGCCAGGGGTTCAAGATCGCGATGAGCCTGCTGGACGGGGGTCGTATCGGCATCGCCTCGCAGGCCGTGGGCATCGCCCGTGCCGCCTACGAGGCCTCGCTGGCCTATGTGCAGGAGCGCAAATCCTTCGGTGCGCCGATCGGCACCTTCCAGATGGTCCAGGCCAAGATCGCCGACATGAAGTGCAAGCTGGATGCGGCGATGTTGCTGACGCTGCGCGCGGCGTGGGTCAAGTTGCAAGGCAAACGCTTCTCCACCGAGGCGGCGGTCGCCAAGCTGACCGCGTCGGAGGCGGCGATGTGGATCGCCCACCAGGCGGTGCAGATCCACGGCGGCATGGGGTATTCCAAGGAAATGCCGCTGGAACGCTACTTCCGCGATGCCAAGATCACCGAGATCTACGAAGGCACCTCGGAAATCCAGCGGATGGTCATCGCCCGCAACGAGACCGGCCTGCGCTGAGTCCTGCGGCCTGCAGCGGAACAGAAAAAGCCCCGGCAATGCCGGGGCTTTTCATTGGTGGCTATGTCCGGGGGCACCGGTGGATGGCGCGATCGGGCGCCATCCACGGCCCCGGGCTTACCGGTCTTCCTTGGCGGCACGCGCCTGGTGCTGGTCCAGATACGCCTTGGACTTCTCATCGAGCTTGTCGCCCAGGACGCGGCGTACCGTCACGAAGAACAGTGGAATCAGCAGTACGCCGATGGCGGTGGCGAACAGCATGCCGCCGATTACGCCGGTACCCAGCGAGTGGCGCGCATTGGCGCCGGCACCGGTGGAGATGGCCATCGGCAGCACGCCCAGGATGAAGGCGAACGAGGTCATCAGGATCGGGCGGAAGCGCAGGTGCGCCGCTTCGATGGTGGCCTCGCGCAGGGTCTTGCCCAGCGCCCGCTGCTCGACCGCGAACTCCACGATCAGGATCGCGTTCTTCGCCGCCAGACCGATCACCGTGACCATGCCGATCTTGAAGTACAGATCATTGGGCAGGCCGCGCATCAGCGAGAACACCACCGCGCCGAGGATGCCGATCGGCACCACCAGCAGCACCGAAACCGGGATCGACCAGCTCTCGTAGAGTGCGGCCAGGCACAGGAACACCACCACGATCGACAGCACCATCAGCAGCGTCGCGGCGTTGCCGGCCAGGATTTCCTGGTAGGACATGCCGCTCCAGTCAAAGCCGAAGCCTGCCGGGAGGTCGTCGCGCACCAGGTTCTCCATCGTGGTCATGGCCTGGCCGGAGCTGGTTCCCGGGGCCGGCGAGCCGACGATATTGACCGCCGAATAGCCGTTGTAGCGGTTCAGCGCCGGCGGGGCGTAGATCCACTCGGACTTGACCACCGCACTGAGCGGGATCATCGCCGGCTGGCCGGTGGCGTCCTTGCTCAGCGAGCTCGGTACGAAGTAGCTGTTCAGTGATTCCGGACCGGTGCGGTAGGCCGCATCGGCCTGCATGTTGACCCGCTTGATGCGGCCGCCATAGAAGAAGTCGTTGACATACACCGGTGCCAGCATCATCTGGATGGCGGTGTAGACGTCGTTGACCGACACGCCCATGGTCTGGGCCTTGATGCGGTCCACCTTCAACTGCAGCTGCGGCGAGTTTTCCAGGGTGTTGGGGCGCACGCCCACCAGCGACTGGTTCTGCGAGGCGGCACCCAGCAGGGTGTTGCGTGCCTCCATCAGCGCATCCTGGCCGGCACCGGCACGGTCCTGCAGCCACATGTCGAAACCGCCGAACTGGCCCAGACCCTGCACGGTCGGCAGGTTGACGAAGAAGATCTGCGCATCCTTGATGCCGTAGGCCTTCCGGTTCATGGCCTGGATGAACTCCGGCGCGGTCTCTTTGCGCTCGCTCCAGTCCTTGAGGCGGATGAACGCCATGCCGACGTTCTCGCCCTGGCCCAGGAAGCTGAAGCCGGTGATCTGCATCATGCCTTCGAAGGCGTCTTCGTTCTGCATGGTGCCCAGCAGCTGTTCGAACACGGCGCTGGTGCGGGTCTTGGTCGCACCCGGCGGCAGCTGCACGATGGCCAGCGCGTAGCCCTGGTCTTCCTCGGGCAGGAAGCTGCCCGGCAGGCGGGTGAACAGGAAGCCACACAGCACCACCAGCAGGCCGAACACCATCATCCAGCGCGGCGCGCGCTTGATCACGCCGCCGACCATGCCGACGTAGCGGTGCTCCAGCTTGCCGTAGTACTTGTTGAACGTGCGGTAGATCCAGTTCGGCTTGTCGTTGTGGGTCGGCAGCAGGAACGCCGCACACAAGGCCGGGGTGAAGCTCAGGGCGAGCAGGGCGGAGAAGCCCATCGAGATGGCGATGGTGAGCGCGAACTGCTTGTAGATCTCGCCCGACGCGCCGGGCTGCATCGCGCTGGGGATGAACACGGCAGCCAGCACCACGGTGATCGCGACCACCGCACCGGTGATCTGGCTCATGGCCTTCTGCGTGGCCGCCTTGGGCGCCAGTCCCTCCTCGGTCATGATGCGTTCGACGTTTTCCACCACCACGATCGCATCATCGACCACGATGCCGATCGCCAGCACCATCGCAAACAGGGTCAGCTGGTTGATGGTGAAGCCCACCATCAGCATGCCCATGAAGGTGCCAAGCAGGGCCACCGGAATGACCAGGGTCGGGATGATCGTCGCGCGGAAGTTCTGCAGGAAGATCAGCATCACCAGGAACACCAGCACGATGGCTTCGATCAGGGTGTGGACCACTTCCTTGATCGAGATCTTGACGAAGGTGGTGCTGTCGAACGGGGTGAACCAGCTCACGCCCGGCGGGAAGCTGGGCGCCAGCTCGTCCATCTTGGCGGTCACCGCTTCAGATACGTCCAGCGCATTGGCGCCGGGCAGCAGCTGGATGGCGAAGGCCGCGACGGGCTTGCCGTTGTACTTGGTATCAAAGCCGTAGTTGGACGCACCAAAGGCCACCCGGGCGACGTCCTTGAGCTTGACCACGCTGCCGTCGACATTGGCCCGCAGGATGGTGTTCTCGAACTCTTCGGGCGAGGTGTAGCGGCCTTCGGCGGCTACCGTGGCGGTGAACGCCTGGCCGTTGGGAGCCGGGTCGCCGCCCACCGAGCCGGCTGCGAACTGCAGGTTCTGGGTACCGATGGCGTTGTAGACGTCGGTGGCGGAGAGGTTGTAGCCCTGCAGCTTCTCCGGGTTGAGCCAGATGCGCATGGCGTACTCGGAGCCGAACTGCTGGGTGCTGCCGACGCCCGGGACGCGGGAGATCTGCTCCAGCACGCGGGCACCGACGATGTCGTTGAGCGCGTCGCGATCGACGCTGCCGTCATCGGAGCGCACGCCGATGGCCATCAGGAAGCCGGCGTTGGCCTTGGCGACGACCACGCCCTGCTTGGTCACTTCCGAGGGCAGGCGCGGGGTGGCCAGCGCCACCTTGTTCTGCACCTGCACCTGGGCGATGTCGGCGTCGGTGCCGCTGTCGAAGGTCAGGGTGATGGTCACCCGGCCGGACGAGGAGGACGACGAGTTGAAGTAGACCAGGTTGTCGATACCGGTCAGCTGCTGCTCGATGACCTGGGTGACCGATTTTTCGGCCGTGGAGGCGCTGGCGCCAGGGTAGGTGGCAGAAACGGTGACCTGGGGCGGCGCCACGCTGGGGTAGGACTCGATACCCAGATTCAGGATCGAGATCACACCGCCCAGCGAGATCAGAATGGCCACCACCCAGGCGAATACCGGGTGATCGATGAAAAATTTAGGCATGGCGGTGTCCCGTTAGTTCTTCTTTTCCGTCGCCGGTGCCGGCGCGCCGGCGGCCGGTGCGGCAGCAGCCTGGGCTTGCCACGGGGTCGCCTTGGCCGGGCTCCCCACCTTGACCTTCTGGATGCCCGACACGATGACCTGGTCGTCAGCCGCCAGTCCCGAAGAGATCAGCCAGTTGCCGCCCTGCTGGCTGTCCAGCACGACCGCCTTGCGCTCGACCTTGCCATCCTTGCCCACCACCAGCACGAAGCCGCCCTGGGTGTCGCGTTGCACGGCTTGCTGCGGGATCAGGAAGGCGTTGTTGCGCTCACCGAGGTTGGCCTTGAAGCTGACGAACGAGCCTGGCAGCAGGGTGTGGTCGGGGTTGGGCAGCTGCGCGCGCAGCGACACCGCGCCGGTGGCCGGATCGACCGTCGGCGAGGAGAAGTCCAGCGTGCCTTCGTGGGCATACGGGCTGCCGTCGGGCAGGTTGACCTGCACCGTGGTCTTGCCGTCGCCAGCCAGTGCCAGCGCGCCCTTGTCCTGGGCCGCGCGAAGCAGGCTCAGCTCATCGGCGGACATCGAGAAATTCACATACAACGGATCGATCTGGTCGACGGTGGTCAGCAAGGTGGCTTCCCCTTGGCCGACCAGCGCACCTTCGGTCACCTGCTGTTTGCCGGCCAGGCCGGCGATGGGCGCAGTGACGCGGGCGTAGCCGAGATTGATGCGAGCGCTCTGGACAGCGGCTTCAGCCTGCTGCACCGCCGCGGCGCCGCTGCGCTCGGCGGCTTCGGCATTGTCCAGATCCGACTTGGAGACGAACTTCTGCGGGGCCAGTGAGCGGGCCCGGTTGGCGGTGGCGCGGGCATTGGCGTAGTTGGCACGGGCCGAGGCCAGTGCGCCTTCGGCCGAGGCCAGCGCGGCCTGCAACGGGGCCGGGTCGATCAGGAACAGGACCTGGCCTTCCTTGACGTTGCTGCCTTCCTCATAGACGCGCTTCTGCAGCACGCCGGCCACCCGGGCGCGGACGTCGGCCGAGCGGAAGGGCGACAGCCGGCCGACCAGCTCGCGCTGCAGCGGCAGGGTTTTCGGCTCGGCGGCGATGACGCCCACTTCGGGCGGTGGTGGAGCAGTCTGGGCCTGTTCTTTCTTGCAGGCCGCCAAAGAAAGCGCGGCGACGAAGGAGAGCGCAAGGGCGCGAAACGGGGCGGTCATCGGGAGGAGCTCCGGGTGTTGTTTTTATTGGGAGGAACGGCCGCTTCGGCTGGCGCGGCGAACGCGCGGAGGAAGCTGTCGATCGCGAATTCAGCCCACTGGCGCCGTTGTCGGGCATGTTCGCGGTGGGGTACATGGAAGCGCTGTCGTTCGAACTCTTGGCCGCAGATCATGCTTATTAACAGTTCGGCCATGAAATGCGGGTCGTCATGGATCAGGCGGCCATCGGCAATCTCGGTTCGCATCCATTCAGCTACGTGATCGCGCAGGGCTTCGGCACTGCCCTGGTACATGAACCGCGCTTCTTCGCGGAATTCATGGGCGCTGGCGCCGATCACCTGCGAGGTCTGGCGGTTGCGTGGCTGGTTGCGGTGTTCCAGATAACCGAGGGCGAAATCCAGCAGGATTTGCCGCAGCGGCGTCTCACGGCAGGCCGAGAGCGCGGATGTCGCGGTGGAGACATGCAGCTGCATCGCCTTGCGCAACAGGTCGCGCTTGCAGCCATAGCGGCTGTAGAGGGTCTGCTTGGAGCAGCCGGCCTGGGCGGCCACCGCGTCCATGCTCAGCCGCATGCCCTGGATGGCCAGCAGCTCGCGCACGGCGTCGAACACGCGCTGGTCGCGGGCGTCGTTGGTGCGGGTGTTGGCGTCGGAGGTCTGCACAGGGTCTGGACTATACCGTCCAGTACAGAATTAATACAGGTTTTCCGCCGTTTAGAAACCGGAGGGGACGAGGCGGAGATGCTATGGGCAAGCGACCGTTTCCGACATCGGGAAAACGTGCGGGCAAGGGCCGCGCGATGAGCGGCAAACCATTGCGGGGCGTGTGTTACGCGACTTTTTCTATGCCGCCATGCAGCAAGGCTCTTTTGGTTGCCGGAGATACAATCGCCGATTCTCCAACGAGCACCACCCAAAAGCTCCGTTATGAAATCGCAAAACAGCGCTGCCAAGTCCACCCAACCGAAACGCAAGCCGGTAGCCAAAGAGACTGTCCTGCAGGCCGGCCTGTCACTAGAACCCGTTTTTTCAGCGTTGCGGAAGCGATACCCCGTTGCCGCGCAGAGCCAGGCGGTGGCGTTCGCGTCGGCGTTCTACAAGCGGATGGAGGCGGACGAGTTTTGTCTGCACTCGGCCGAGGAGTGGGCGGTGCTTGCCGCCGACATGTTCGAGTTCGTGCGCGTGCGCAAGCCGGGCAAGGCCAACGTGCGGGCGTTCAATCCGACACTGAAGGCCGATGGCTGGGAATCGCCTCATACGGTGCTGCAGATCGTCAACGACGACATGCCGTTCCTGGTCGATACCGTGTCGCTGGCACTGGCCGAGCAGGGCATCGGCGTGCATGTGCTGGGGCATCCGGTGATCGTGCTGGCCCGTGACAAGGCCGGAAAACTCTCCGGAGTGGGCGAGGGCGCGGCGGAGTCGGTGATGCTGCTGGAAATCGACCGGCAGCCCGCCGCCGGGCTGGAGGCGGTAGCCAAGCGCATCAGTGCGGTGCTCGAGGACGTGCGCGCGATCGTCAAAGACTGGAAGCCGATGCGTGACCAGGCGCTGGCACTGGCCGGGGATCTGGGCAAGCGCGCCTTGCCGGTCAGCAAGGCCTCGCGCCTTGAGGCGCAGGAGTTCCTGCGCTGGGCCGCCGACAACCACTTCACCTTCTTCGGCTACCGCGAGTACAAGGTCGAAAAGCAGGGCCGCGAAGAGGTGCTGGTCGCGCAGAAGGGTACCGGTCTGGGCCTGATGCGCGGCTCGGACGGGTCGGTCGCACGGCCGGTCAAGGGCCTGGCGGCACAGGGCCTGAACACCACCAGTGGCCTGACCGATGCATTGATCCTGACCAAGACCAACGCCCGTTCGCGGATCCACCGCGGCGGCTATATGGACTACATCGGCGTCCTGGAGTTCGATGCCAAGGGCAGGATCATCGGCGAGCAGCGCTTCCTGGGTCTGTTCACTTCCAGCGCCTACAGCCGGCGTCCGTGGGAAATCCCGCTGGTGCGCCTGCGCTATGAGAACGTGATGCAGCGTGCGGGGCTGAGTGCCTCCAGCCACAGCGGCAAGGCGCTGCGCCACATCATCGAATCGCTGCCGCGCGAAGAGCTGTTCCAGTGCAGCGAAGACGAACTTTTCAACGTGGCGATGGGCGTGCTGGGTCTTCAGGAGCGCGTGCGCAGTCGCATGTTCCTGCGCCGCGACAAGTTCAGCCGTTTCATCTCCGCGCTGGTGTTCCTGCCGCGTGAACGGTTCAATACGGATGTGCGTCTGCGTATCGAGGCCATGTTGCGCGAAGCGCTGCAGGGCGAGTACGTCGACTCCCACGTGGTGCTGGGGGATTCTCCGCTGGCA
Organism: Stenotrophomonas pictorum JCM 9942; assembly: GCF_001431585.1. NCBI lineage: Bacteria > Pseudomonadati > Pseudomonadota > Gammaproteobacteria > Lysobacterales > Lysobacteraceae > Stenotrophomonas > Stenotrophomonas pictorum. The sequence goes on from NZ_LLXS01000010.1 coordinate 92,413, forward strand.
CAGGTACATCTCATCGTCCGGCCCAAGGCCGGTGGAAGTCTGGAGCCGGATACCGGCGATTTGGAGAAGCGTTTGGCTAATGTATTGCGCAACTGGCAGGACGATCTGCGTGAAGCACTGATCGCCCGTCACGGGGAAACCGAGGGGCTGCGCATCGCCTCGCGTATCGGCAAGGCACTGCCGGCGGGGTATATCGAAGATTCCAGTGCTGAAATCGCGGCGGCCGACGTGGCCCAGCTCGACGCACTGACCGGTCCTGACGATCTGCGCCTGAACCTGCACGCGCTGCGCCGTGATGGCGTGGACGGTCTGCGACTGAAGCTCTACCGCCAGCTCAAGGACATTCCGTTGTCCGACGTGCTGCCGATGATGGAAAACATGGGCCTGCGGGTCATGGCCGAGCGGCCGTACCGGCTGATGGTCGACAACGCGCCGGTCTACGTGCAGGACTTCGAGGTCGAATCACTGCTGGCCGGTATCGACGTGGCGGCGGCCAATCCCACCTTCTGCGAGGCGTTCGCGAAGGTATGGCATGGCGAGGCCGAGAACGACGGTTTCAACCGGCTGGTGCTGGGCGCCGGTCTGGACTGGCGCCAGGTGTCGATGCTGCGCGGCTATTGCAAGTACCTGCTGCAGATCGGCGTGCCGTTCTCGCAGGCCTATGTGGAAGGCACCTTCAACCGCTATCCGCTGCTGGCACGGCTGATCGTGGAGCTGTTCGAAGCCCGCTTCGAGCCGGCCCCGTCCACCGACAAGGCGGTGCTGGACGCACAGCTGGCCCAGCTCAAGGCGCTGACCGGTGACGACGCCGCCACCCTCAAGCTGCTCGAGGGCGTGGTCAAGGCACGCAAGGGCAAGCGCGATGCGCGCATGGCGGTTGTCCATGACGCGCTGATCAAACTGCTCGATGGCGTCTCCAGCCTGGATGAGGACCGCATCCTGCGCAGCTTCATCGGCGTGATCGAAGCCACGCTGCGCACCAGCTACTTCATGCCGCGCAAGGACGGCGTGCGCGCCGACGGTGGCCCGGCCGACTACATCAGCTTCAAGTTCGACGCCGCCAAGGTGCCGGACCTGCCCAAGCCGCGCCCGTACCGCGAGATCTTCGTCTGCGGCCCGCGCGTGGAAGGCACCCATCTGCGCTTCGGCCCGGTGGCCCGTGGCGGCCTGCGCTGGTCGGATCGTCGCGAAGACTTCCGCACCGAAGTGCTGGGTCTGGTCAAGGCACAGATGGTGAAGAACACCGTGATCGTGCCGGTCGGCTCCAAGGGCGGCTTCTTCGCCAAGCAGCTGCCGGACCCGGCGGTCGATCGTGACGCCTGGTTCGCCGAAGGCGTGGCCTGCTACAAGCGCTTCATCAACGGCCTGCTGGATATCACCGACAACATCGTCGACGACAAGGTCGTGCCGCCGGTGGGTGTGGTGCGGCACGACCAGGACGATCCGTACCTGGTGGTGGCGGCCGACAAGGGCACCGCGACGTTCTCCGACACCGCCAACGGCATCGCCCGTGCGCACGGGTTCTGGCTGGACGACGCCTTCGCTTCGGGTGGTTCGGTCGGTTACGACCACAAGGGCATGGGCATCACCGCGCGCGGTGCGTGGGAGTCGGTCAAGCGCCACTTCCGTGCGCTGGGCCGCGACTGCCAGAAGCAGGATTTCACCGTGGTCGGCATCGGCGACATGTCCGGCGACGTGTTCGGCAACGGCATGCTGCTGTCCGAGCACATCCGCCTGGTCTGTGCGTTCGACCACCGCCACATCTTCCTGGACCCGAACCCGGTGGCGGCGACGTCCTTCAAGGAACGCGCGCGCATGTTCAAGGTGCCGCGTTCGAGCTGGGCGGACTATGACAGCAAGCTGATCAGCAAGGGCGGTGGCATCTACCCGCGTTCGCTCAAGTCGATCGAGATCACTCCGGAAGTGCGCGAGGCGCTGGGCATCGACGCCGGTATCAAGGCGATGACCCCGACCGAGCTGATCAGCGCCGCGCTGCGGGCGCCGGTGGATCTGGTGTGGAATGGCGGCATCGGCACCTACGTCAAATCCGCGACCGAGACCCATGCCGATGTCGGCGACCGCGCCAACAACGGGCTGCGCGTCAACGGCGGCGAGCTGCGCTGCAAGATCGTGGGCGAGGGCGGCAACCTGGGCATGACCCAGCTCGGCCGCATCGATGCCGCGCAGGCCGGCGTACTGCTCAACACCGACTTCATCGACAACTCGGCCGGTGTCGACACCTCCGACCACGAAGTCAACATCAAGATCCTGCTCAACGACGTGGTGCGCGCCGGGAAGCTCAGCGTCGACCAGCGCAACAAGCTGCTGGCGTCGATGACCGGCGAGGTGGCCGAGCTGGTGCTGATGGACAACTACCGTCAGAACCAGGCGCTGAGCGTGATGGAGCGCATGAGCACCACCCGTCTGGGCTCCAAGCAGCACTTCATCCGCACGCTGGAGAAACAGGGCCTGCTCGATCGACAGATCGAGTTCCTGCCCTCCGATGCGGAGCTGTCGGCACGCAAGCTGCGCGGCCAGGGCCTGACCCGTCCGGAGCTGGCGATCCTGCTGTCGTATTCGAAGATGGTCGCGTTCCAGCAGCTGCTGGACTCGGACATCCCCGAAGATCCGTACCTGTCCAAGGAGCTGCTGCGCTATTTCCCGCAGCCGCTGCAGAAGAAGTACGCCGACGCGATGGAGCGTCACCGCCTGAAGCGCGAAATCATCGCCACGGCGGTGACCAACCAGACCATAAACCGCATGGGCGCGACGTTCCTGATGCGGATGCAGGAGGACACCGGCCGCAGCATCGCCGAGGTCGCCAAGGCCTACACCATCAGCCGAGAGACGCTCGATGCCCGCGCGTTGTGGGCGCAGATCGACGCGCTCGACGGCACGCTACCTGAAGCGGTGCAGGTCGATGCGCTGGAAGTGATCTGGAAGCTGCAGCGCTCGTTCGTGCGCTGGCTGCTGTCGCGTCCGGGCGCCATGCCGGGTATCACCGCGGCGGTGGAGCGCTACCAGGCCGCGTTCAACGATATCCGCGTCGCCTCGGGCGTGTTGCCCGACTCGCAGCGCCCGGCGTATGAGGCCAGCGTCCAGGAATGGAAGCGGAAGGGGCTGCCGGCGGCACTGGCGCAGCAGCTGTCGGAACTGCAGTTCCTGGAGCCGGCGTTCGACATCATCGAACTGGCACGCACCCGCAAGCTCAAGCCGGTGGAGGTGTCCAAGGTGCACTTCCGTCTGGGTGAAGCCCTGCAGATGCCGTGGCTGTTCGAGCAGATCGACGCGTTGGAGGTCAACGGCCGCTGGCATGCGGTGGCCCGGGGCGTGCTGCGCGACGAACTGGCCGCACACCAGTGCAGCCTGGCCGGCCAGGTGCTGTCCATGCGCGGCACCGGTGCCGAGGCCAAGGTTGCCGCGTGGCTCAAGCGCGATGACAGCGGCCTGCGCTTCACGCTGGGTATGCTGGCCGAACTGGCCGAGCAGAAGACGCTGGACTACCCGACCGTGTCGGTGGCGGTGCAGCGTCTGGGCCAGTTGGCCGCGCACGGCGCCTGAGACCGGACGGGTGCCCCGGCCTCCCGGGACACCCGTTTGCCGCGATAAAGGAAACGACAGCCCCGCCCTTGCCGGGGCTGTCGTCTTTCCGGCCGCAAGGTATGCTCGGCACCTGCGTTGGAGCCGACGATGACTGTTTCCCCCCGTATCGCTTTTCTCGCCAGCAACACCGCGCAGGCCCAGACGGCACGTGCCGCGCTGGTCGCGCGCTATGGTGATTTCGATCCCGATGATGCCGACGTGCTGTGTCCGTTGGGCGGCGACGGGTTCATGCTGCAGACCCTGCACCGCCACGGTGGCATGGGCAAACCGGTGTTCGGCATGAAGCTGGGAACGGTCGGTTTCCTGATGAACCAGCACCGCGATGACGAGCTGATGGACCGGCTGGCGATGGCCGAGCCGGCGCACCTGCGCCCGCTGGAGATGATCGCGCAGACCGAATCGGGCACCACCACCGGCTCGCTGGCCTACAACGATGTGTCGATGCTGCGGCAGACTCGGCAGGCGGCGCATATCGGTATCGACCTCAACGGCCAGGAACGGGTGGCCGAGCTGATCTGCGATGGCGTGCTGGTCTCCACCCCGGCTGGCAGCACCGCCTACAACTACTCGGCGCACGGGCCGATCCTGCCGCTGGGCTCCAACACCATCGCCCTGACGCCGCTGGCACCATATCGTCCGCGCCGCTGGCGGGGCGCGATCCTCAAGGCCGATACCGAGGTGCGCTTCCGCGTGCTCGATCCGTACAAGCGGCCGGTCAGCGTCACCGCCGATTCGCATGAGACCCGCGACGTGGTGGAAGTGACCATCCGCGAGTCGCGCGAGCGCCAGGTGACCTTGCTGTTCGACCCGGAACACAACCTGGAAGAACGCATCCTCAGCGAGCAGTTCATGTTTTGACGGCACGCCCGTCATGGCCGCGCTGGCCACGCACCGGGACGTCCCGGCCAGATGGTTCAATTGATTCGGAAAAAAGCAGCATATGGGCGACAACTCACCAAGACTTCTCACCGTGGCCGTGACCTCGCGGGCGCTGTTCGATCTGGAGGAGGGGCATGCGCTGTTCGAGCGCGACGGGCTGGAAGCCTATGCGGCCTACCAGCGCGAACACGAGGACGATGTGCTCAAGCCCGGCGTGGCGTTTCCGGTGGTACGCAAGCTGCTGTCCTTGAATGCCGGCGTACCGGGCGAGACGCCGCGGGTGGAAGTGATCCTGCTTTCGCGCAACTCCGCCGACACGGGCCTGCGCATCTTCAATTCGATCCAGCACTACGGGCTGGATATCGTGCGCGCCACCTTCACCGCCGGCGAGCCGACCTGGCCCTACGCCAAACCGTTCGGTACCGACCTGTTCCTGTCGGCCAATCCCGAGTCGGTACGGCGGGCGCTGGTGCATGGCATCGCCGCCGCCACCATCCTGCCCAAGGCGCCGGGCGAGACCCTGGCCGCCGCCCACGAACCGCTGGATACCGGCCGTTGTCCTGCGCAGCTGCGTATCGCCTTCGACGGGGATGCGGTGATCTTCGGCGATGAGAGCGAGCGCATCTCGCGCGAGCAGGGCGTGGAGGCATTCGGCCGGCACGAGCAGGAGCGCGCACACGAGCCGCTCAGTGGTGGCCCGTTCCGCAATTTCCTGGCCGCCCTGCACGCGCTGCAGGCGGCCTTCCCGGCAGGCGAGAATGCGCCGATCCGCACCGCGCTGGTCACCGCGCGTTCGGCACCGGCCCATGAGCGGGTGATCCGCACCCTGCGCGAATGGGGCGTGCGTCTGGATGAGGCCCTGTTCCTCGGGGGCCGGCACAAGGGCCCGTTCCTGGAAGCCTTCGGCGCCGACATTTTTTTCGACGATTCGCAGCACAACATCGACAGTGCCAGGCAGCATGTCGCTGCCGGTCATGTGCCGCACGGTGTAGCCAACGCAGGCTGATTTCCCGGGGTTTTTGACGGTTTTCCGCCGTCCCGCATTTGCGGGGCGGCGTGATGTCCATGTTAGGATGGGGCGGCTTTTGCGAGTATCCCCTTGCGGCGTCGCGCCGCGCATCGATCTGCAGTACCGCGGCAGATTCCACTCGCATCGCACCCACCTGGTATCCAACGGGGCGGGGCTTGTTCCCGATCGGCGACGTTTGCGTTCCGCCATTCCCGTTGCGACGTGACTGCCAATGGCAGTTGCCGGGTATTCGCGCGCCACGCGGGTCTGGACAGCTGTCTCCTGCGTGGCGCTTCATATGCGCCCTTGCGCAGTACTGCATCGCCTTGTCGATGCGGCCGCTACACAGGAGAAAAAACCGAATGACCATGCGTATCGCCATTCTTGGCGCCGGCCCCAGTGGTCTGGCCCAACTTCGTGCGTTCGAATCAGCCCGCAGGGCCGGCGCGGAGGTGCCCGAGATCGTCTGTTATGAAAAACAGTCCGACCTTGGCGGAATGTGGAACTACACGTGGCGCACCGGCTTGGACGCCTATGGAGAACCGGTGCACGGCAGCATGTACCGCTACCTGTGGTCCAACGGACCGAAGGAAGCGCTGGAGTTCGCCGACTACAGTTTCGAGGAGCACTTCGGCCGGCCCATCGCCTCCTATCCGCCGCGTGCGGTGCTGCGCGACTACATCATGGGGCGCATCGAGAAGAGCGGCGTGCGCGACCAGATCCGCTTCAACATGGCCGTGCAGTGGGTGGATTACAACCAGGACACCGGCCTGTTCACCGTCACCGTGCGTGACCTGAAGAAGGACGAGCTGGTCACCGAACAGTTCGACCGGGTGATCGTGGCCACGGGCCATTTCTCCACGCCCAATGCGCCGTTCTTCGAAGGTCTGGAACGCTTTCCGGGCCGGGTACTGCATGCCCATGACTTCCGTGATGCCTGCGAGTTCAGCGGCAAGGACCTGCTGCTGGTCGGCAGCAGCTACTCGGCGGAAGACATTGGCACGCAGTGCTACAAGTACGGCGCCAGGTCGGTCACCTTCAGCTACCGCAGCGCGCCGATGGGCTATGACTGGCCCGAGACCTTCGAGGAACGGCCGCTGTTGCTGCGGCTGGAAGACGATATCGCGCACTTTGCCGACGGCAGCTCGCGCAAGGTCGATGCGATCGTGCTGTGCACCGGCTACCAGCATCACTTTCCGTTCCTGCCGGACGAATTGACCCTGCGCACGCGCAACCGCCTGTATCCGGGCGACCTGTACAAGGGCGTGTTCTGGATCGACAACCCCAAGCTGGTCTACCTGGGCATGCAGGACCAGTACTACACCTTCAACATGTTCGACGCGCAGGCCTGGTATGTGCGCGACGAGATCCTCGGCCGGGTGACCTTGCCTGATGCGGCGGCGATGCGTGCCGACAGCGAAGCCTGGCTGGCGCGCGAGGAAGCCACCACCTCGGTGGAGGAGGACATCGATTTCCAGACCGCCTACGTGCGGGACCTGCTCGATGCCACCGACTACCCGGACTTCAATGTCGAAGCGGTCGCCGCGCTGTTCAAGGAGTGGAAGCACGACAAGCAGGCCGACATCCTCGGCTATCGAAACCGCAGCTACCGCTCGGTGTTGACCGGCACGCTGGCGCCACCGCACCACACCCCGTGGATGGAGGCGATGGACGATTCGCTGGAAGCCTTCCTGGCCGACCGTGAAGTGCCGCAGGTGCGCCGGATCGCCTGAACCCCACAGGCGCCGGGATCAGCCCGGCGCCTGGTCCAGCGGCAGGAGGATGTTGCTCAGTCGCCACTGCAGCCCGTCGCGCGACAGCACGAACACGATGGCGCGTCCGTCGCGGGTCTGCGTGGTGGCGGTGAAACGCGAGAACGATTCGTAGCGGTGATGCGCGCCCTGCAACGGTCTGGCCGGGGTAGGCGGCGCCCAGGTGTCGCCACCGGCCGTGTCGCCGGTCGCCCGTTTCCACACGTCCTGGCCCTGGAGCAGGGCGCCGATACCGGCCGGTGTGACCAGCGTATCGACCCCGGCGCCGGCCAGATCGCCGGCCACGCCCAGTGCCACCGCGCCCAGCAGGCTCGATTGCAGCTCCGGTCCGCCGCGGCGGACCACATAGTCGCTCAGCTGCGCTTTCAGGTTGGCCCGCAGTGCCGGGAAATCCACGTAGCGCGAGAGCTGTGCGGTATCCCGCTTCTCGATCGCCTCGCTGATGCCGTGGATCGCCAGGTAGGGGCCGGCGGCGACATAACCGCCGATGGCCACGAGCAGGACCAGGAGTATCGCCAGCAGCACCTTGTTCATCGCCCAGCCTCCTTATCGGTTGCCGCAAGCGTGCCGCAAAACCGCACCGGATGCGTGAAGCGCACCGTCGGGCGGGGTGGCCCGGTCGCAGCGGCTGCGACGCCGCCGTGCTGGCATGGCCGCAGCATCGCCGGCGGTGCACACTTGCCGCTCTTCGCCACACCGGATGCGCTCCGCGCCATCCGCTTCCTTCCGGGAACCGCCCCACATGCGCCTGCTGCACACCTCCGATCTCCACCTGGGCCAGAACTTCCTCGGCCAGTCGCGCGAAGCCGAACATGCGGCGTTTCTGGACTGGCTGATCGGGCAGGTGCGTGAGCACCAGGTCGATGCGGTGCTGGTGGCCGGCGACGTGTTCGATACCGGCACCCCGCCCAGCTACGCGCGCGAGCAGTACAACCAGTTCATCGTCGCCTTGCGCGATACCGGCGCGCGGCTGGTGGTGCTGGGCGGCAACCACGATTCGCCGGCGATGCTGTCCGAGTCGCGCGGGTTGCTGGCGCGGCTGGACACGTTGGTGGTGCCCACGTTGCTGGCCGAGCCGGGCGAGCATGTCCATCGCATTCCCGGTCGCGCTGGCGCGCCGGGCATGATCCTGTGCGCGGTGCCCTTCATCCGCGCCCGCGATGTGGCGCGCAGCGAGGCCGGGCAGAGCGCCGATGACAAGCGCGGCGCGATGATGGAGGGCATCGCGGCGCACTACGCGCGCATCCATGCCGCTGCCGTGGCGATGCGCGAGGCCGAAGCCGCGCCGCTGCCGATCGTCGCCACCGGCCACCTCACCACGGTCGGGGCCAGCACCAGCGATTCGGTGCGCGAGATCTATGTCGGCTCGCTCAACGCCTTTCCCACCAGCGCGTTTCCGCCGGCCGCGTATATCGCGCTGGGCCATATCCACCAGCCGCAGAAGGTCGGCGGGCTGGAGCACATCCGCTACAGCGGCTCGCCGATTCCGCTGAGTTTCGACGAGGTCGGGCAGGTCAAGCAGGTGCTGCTGGTGGAGTTGGACGGCGAGCAGCTGCAGTCGGTGACGCCATTGCCGGTGCCGCGTTTCCGGGTGCTGGCACGAGTAGCCGGCACCCTGGCCGGCCTGCCGCAGCAACTGGCGGATGTGGCGGCACAGGTTCCCGCCGGGCAGCGGGGCTGGGTCGAGGTCACCGTGGAGATCGACGACTACCTGCCCGATCTGCAAAGCCGTATCGCCGCACTGGTCGAAGCGTTGCCGCTGGAGGTGCTGCGTATCCGCCGCAAGCGCAGCAGCATCACCGCGGTGATCGAGGCGGACGCCGGCCAGCATCTGGATGAACTGCAGCCGCGCGAGGTGTTCGCGCAGCGGCTGGCGCAGGAGCAGGAGCTTCCGGAGGAACGGGTGGTCGAGCTGCATGCCTGTTTCGAGCAGGTGCTGGCCGATATCGAAGGCGGGGAGCCGGCATGAAAATCCTCTCGCTGCGGCTGAAGAACCTCAATTCGCTCAAGGGCGAAACCCATATCGATTTCACCGCGCCGGCCTTTGCCGATGGCCTGTTCGCCATCACCGGGCCGACCGGTGCCGGCAAGACCACGCTGCTGGACGCGATCTGCCTGGCGCTGTTCCATCGCACCCCGCGCATGGCCACCCTCTCGGCCGCGCACAATCCGCTGATGACCGAGCACACCGCCGACTGCCTGGCCGAGGTGGAGTTCGAGAGCCGTGGCCAGCGCTACCGCGCGTTCTGGGCGCAGCGGCGTGCGCGCGACAAGGTTGATGGCCGCCTGCAGGCGCCGCAGGTGGAGCTGGCGCTGGCCGACGGCCGCATCATCACCACCTCGATCAAGGAGAAGCTGGAGGAGACCGAGGCCCGCACCGGGCTGGATTTCGACCGCTTCACCCGCTCGGTGCTGCTGGCGCAGGGCCAGTTCGCCGACTTCCTCAACAGCTCCGACAAGGACCGCGCCGAGCTGCTGGAACAGCTCACCGGCACCGATATCTACAGCGACATTTCCCAGCGCGTGTACCAGCAGACCGAGCAGCGCAAGCGCGAGGTGGAGCAGTTGCAGGCCCGTGCCGGCGGCGTGCAGCTGCTGCCGGAACCCGAGCGCGCGGCGCTGCAGGAACAGGCAGAGCAGCTGGCCGCGCAGTTGCCGCCGCTGCTGGCCGCGCAGCAGCACAGCCGCGAGGCACTGGCCTGGCGGCAGGAGCTGGACCGGGTGCAGGCGCAGTTGCGTATGGCCGACGCGGACACGGGCGCCGCGCAGCAGGCGCTGGAGGAGGCCGCGCCGGCGCGCGAGCGCCTGTTGCGCGCACAGCCGGCCGAAGGCGCATGGCCGGCGTACAGCCACTGGCAGCAGGCGCAACGGGCGCGGGCCGAGGCCAGCGAGGGTCGCGAACGTGCGCAGCAGCGGCACGCCGGACACCGCGAACTGGAGCGCAATGGTCTGTGGCAATGCCTGCAGCTGGCGCGGCACAGCGTGCAGGCCAGCAACGAGGCGTTGCACCGCGACCAGCAGCGGTTTGACCAGCTGCAGGCGATCCAGACCGGTGTTGCCGCCCATGCGCAGCTCGGCGAACAGCTGCCGGGCTGGCGCGCCGGATTCATCCAGTTGCAGAAGGCCAGCCAGCGGCAGACTCAGGCCCAGCAGGCGCTGGGCGACGCCGCCGGCAAACACGCCCAGGCGCAGGCGCAGCTGCAGGCCGGCGAGGCCGAGCGGGCAGGGCTGGCGAGCGCACTGGAACAGGCCATCGCCCAGCGGGACACACAGGCCGGACAGTTCAACGCCGCCAGCACCGGCACCAGTCTGGACGCGCTGCGCGCCTCGCGCGACCAGCTGCGTGAGCGCTATGGCAGCCTGCGTGATCTTTCGCCGCTGGCGGAAAAACGGCAGATGCTGCGTGCGCAGATCCGCGACGAACAGGCACAGCTGCAGCAGCTGCAGGCCGCCCTGGTCGATGACGAGCAGCAGCTGTCAGCGGCGCAGACCGCGCTGGTAGCAGCCAAGGCCAGCTGGGACGATCGCCAGCGCATCGCCACACTGGAACGGCAGATCATGGATCTGGCCGGACATCGCGCCGCACTGGAAGACGGGCAGGCCTGCCCGCTGTGTGGCGCCACCGAACACCCGGCCATCGAGCAGTACCGGCAGCTGGACCCCAGTGCCGCGCAGGCCGCCGCCAGCGCCGCCGAACAGCAGTACCGGCAGGCCTATGAACACCAGCAGCGCTGTGAGCTGCAGCGTGCGACACGGCAAGCGGAACTGAGCCGGGCTGGACAACAGCTGCAGGCGTTGGACGGGCAGTACCTCGCGCTCGGCAACGCGTGGGCGGCGCATTGTGCGCAGCTGCAGCTGGCGCTCGGCGAAGGCGATGAACAGACCGCCCTGCAGGCCGAGCTGGACGCAACCCGTGCCGCAGGCACGCAGCTCAGCGAGCAGGTCGCCCGGCTCGAAAAGTTGCAGACCGCGCTGCAGGCCGCGCAGCAGCACTGCAATGAACAGCAACTGGCGCTGGATCGGCACGACACCCGGCTGCTGGGCCTGCGCGAGGCGCTGGCGTTGGCTGCCGGCCGCGAGCAGGAGTCGCGCGAGCACCACGCGGCGGCGGTCGGCGAGAGCGAGCGTCTGCGCGAGCGGTTGTCGGCCGATCTGCCCGGAGGCGAGCTGCCTGCCGATAGCGGCGCATGGCTGCAGCAGCGCGAACAGGAGTGGACGCAATGGCGTCAGCGCGAGGCGGAACTGCAGCAGTTGCAGCAGCTGCTGGTGCAACGCCGCAGCGATGCCGGACAGGCCGACGCGCAGGGCCGTCACTGGCAGCAGCGCTGGGACGACAGCGGTCATGCCGCCGCGCCGGGGCCGGCGCTGGCGGCGGTGGCCGAACCCGCTGCCGCGCTGCGCCAGGCCATCGCCGCACTGGAACAGGTGCAGCAACAGCTGCAGCGTGCCGCCGCCGAAGCGCACGCGGCCGAGGTGCTGCTGGAGAGCCGAACGCAGGATCTGCGTCAGGCCGAAACCCGGCTCGATGCGGCGCTGCGCGAACACGGCTTCGCCAACGTCGAAGCACTGCTGGCCGCCCGTCTGCCGCCCGAGCAGCGCGCATCGCTGCAGGCGCAGCAGGAGGCGCTGGCGCAGGCACTGGCCGATGCCCGCAGCCGTGCGGCGCAGTTGCGCGAGCGCGAGCAGGAGCTGCAGGCCAGCCCGCGCAGCGATGCCGATGTCGAACAGCTGCAGCGGCAGGCACAGGAAAGCGAGGCGGCGGTGGCGCAGGCACGTGACCAGACCACGCAGCTGCGCACCCGGCTGGAGCTGGATCAGGCCCAGCGCCGCGGCCTGCAGGCGCTGCAGGCGCAGATCGCCGAGGCTGGCGCGCGGCTGGAGCAATGGCAGCACCTCAATGGCCTGATCGGCTCGGCGCAGGGCGACAAGTTCCGCACCTTCGCCCAGGGCCTGACCCTGGACCAGCTGGTGCGGCTGGCCAACCAGCACCTGCAGCGGCTCGACGGCGGCCGCTACCTGCTGGCCCGCGCCGGCACCGGCCTGGCCCTGAGCGTGCTCGACACCTGGCAGGCCGACGCCCGCCGCGACACCCGCACCCTGTCCGGTGGCGAGAGCTTCCTGGTCAGCCTGGCGCTGGCGCTGGGGCTGTCGGATCTGGTCAGTCACAAGACCCGCATCGACTCCTTCTTCCTTGACGAAGGCTTTGGCAGCCTCGACCCGGATTCGCTGGATGTCGCCCTGGACGCACTGGACAGCCTCAACGCCCAAGGCAAGCTGATCGGCGTCATCAGCCACGTCGATGCCGTCAAGGAACGCATCCCGGTGCAGATCCAGGTACGCAAGACCCGCGGACTGGGGCACAGCACGGTGCTGAGCCCGTGAGGGTGGGGCGTCGCGCAGGTAGATAGCGGCCTGATGGCAGGCAGATCTTGGGTAGATAGCGGGCAGATCGCCCCGCCTTCCGGGCTCGTAGCCCGGCGCTCCGAGCAAAAAGCTCGACGTGCCGAGCAAATAGTCCCGAACGCCGAGCAAAAAGCTCGGGACTCCGGGCAAATTGCTCCATCAACCGAGCAAAAAGCCCGGCATTACGAGCTCAGGTACCCGGCGGCCCGAGCAAACAGCTCCGCACGCCGAGCAAAAAGCTCGGGGACTCCGGGCAGATTGCTCCGTCGTCCGGGCAAAAAGCTCCGTCTTCCGAGCTCGGGTACCCGGCGCGCCGAGCAGATTGCTTCGCTGTTCTGGCAAAGAGCTCGACGTTCCGAGCAGCCGGGTAGCCCGGGTCAGGCCATCGGCCGCACCCGGGGAAACACCGCAATGCAGGTATCCAAGAAATCCCGGGTGCGCGTTGCTTACCCGGGCTACTTGCTGATCAGAGACGCCTATCGGCCTATTCTGTTGAAAAA